>CBDUYZ010000004.1:0-28655 GCA_965371575.1 uncultured bacterium | reverse complement strand
ACCTGTTCATCTTTGAACGACCCCACGCAGCCAATGATACCCTGAATCTCTTTCCGGGTCTGGGTCCGGTTTTGAGCATCGTCGGCGCTCCCGACGGAACCGTTTACGCCGGTCAATACGCCGGTGGTGGTGTCATGAAATTCGATCCGGCCACCTGGACCACCGATTTGATGGATCCAACCAACTCCGGTCTGCAAGGCCGAAGCATCGTCAATCTGGTGGTTCATCCCGATGGCCCCCTGATCGTGGTGCACGACAAGTGGGACACCCAGAGGGTCGAAGTGCTGGTGGATCCGGATAACTGGTCCTCGGCGGCCAGCTGGGTGGTGCCTCCGATGGACCAGGGACTAGGCTCAGGGCCGTCCGTCTGGGACGCCCTGGTCGAAAAACGCGACATCATCTGGTTCGCCGTGGAGGAAAGGGGTTTGGTGCGGTGGGACATCAACGGGCCCGACGCGGGCCCGAACGACCCGTTGACCTGGTTCGACCAGAGCGACGACGTCTGGTACGATCCCGTGACGTTCTTTCCCGGCACGCCCCTGAAACCTGGCGAGACCCGGGGCCTGGCGCTGGGCCGCGACGGCTCGTTGTGGGCCGGCGGCAACGGGCTCGTGCAGTTCACCTATGAGATCGTGTCCCGTGCATCCATCGCCACCACGGTCAGGCTTGATTTCCAGGAAAAGATCGACGCCAGTACGAACGGCCTTGTCAACGGCAACGTGAAAGACATTGCTGTGGACGTCAACGGCGACATCTGGGTCGCCACGAGCACGGGCCTGAACCGGGTCAGTCCGCGCGGGGAAGACGCTCTCATCTCCGCCTGGATCGACTTGCCCAACTACCTGGCCAACCCCACTTACGGGGTTCTCTATTCGCCCAACGTGATCGCCTCACTGCCTGGCAACACATATGCCAAGATCACCTCTGCCCATGATGGTCGGCGGATGTTGCTGAGCTCCGACCAGGGGACCACCCTCATCACGGTCGGCCCGGGGCTGGATTCCGAAGTGGGGGATGATCCTCTGGCGGGCGTCTACTGCTATCCCAACCCCTGGACTCCGGGTGGGACCGAGGGGCAGCTCAAGCTCGGCGGACTGCCGGTCGCGACTGTCCGGGTGGATATCTACAACGTCGAGGGTCAACTGGTGTTCACCGACATTTCTGTTGCCGAAGACAGCGGATTCTGGGAGGGTGACAACGTCAAGGGCCGCCACGTGGCCAGCGGGATGTACGTCGTGAAAGTCGCCACGGGCGGGCTGACCACCACGAGGATCCTGGCCGTGGTCCGGTGACGGATCCGGCCACGGGCGGTTCCGCGATGTCCGCACAGTCGTTTGATACGGAGATGTAATGACTGACAGCAACGGGTATGTCTTCATAAACAGGAACCAGCCCCTGCCGTTTTTCAAACCGGACGTAGGCGAGGCGGAAATCGCTGCGGTGACCGAAGTCCTGCGCTCGGGCTGGCTGACCTACGGTCCCAAGGTGCGGGAATTCGGGCAGGCCTGTGCCGATTATCTCGACGTGTCTTGCGCCGTGCCGGTAGCCAGCTGTTCGGCGGGGCTGTTTCTGACCCTCAAGGCGATGGGCATTGGACCGGGGGACGAGGTCGTTCTGCCTTCCATGACCTTCATCGCCACCTTGACAGCGGTCATACACTGCGGCGCCCGTCCGGTTTTGGCGGACATGGATCCGGACAACCTGGGGCTGGACCCGGAGGCCTTCGCCCGCGCCGTCACGCCGCGAACCAGAGCGGTCATCCCCGTCCACCTGGCGGGACATCCCTGTCGCATCAAGGAAATCATCGTCATCGCCGAGCGGCACGGTATCAAGGTGATGGAGGATGCCGCCCACAGTTTCGGGGCCGCAGTCGACGGCCGGCGCATCGGCAGCTTCGGTGACGCCACGGTCTTTTCCTTCTATGCCACCAAGTGCATCACCACCGGCGACGGCGGGCTCGTGACCACCGCCAACCAGGAGATGGCCGACAAACTCCAACTGCTTAGTTTCCACGGGATGGACGGCAACGCCTGGCAGCGTTACGGCGACAAGGGGCGGTGGTACTACGAGGTGGTGGCGCTCGGCTACAAGTTCCATCTCGGGGATCCCGCCGCGGCGTTGGGTCTGGTCCAACTGGCCCGGTCGGACGGTTTCATGGCACGCCGGAGGGAAGTGGCTCTGCGCTTCAACGAGGCCTTTTCGGATCTGCCGGGGGTTACGGTGCCCCGTCAGGCGGAATGGGCGACCCACGCCTGGCATCTGTATGTACTGCGCCTGGATTCAGCGGTGATCGACGGGGGCAGGGACGGACTGATCGGGGATCTCACCGTCAACAAGATCGGCAGCTCGGTTCATTTCATTCCGTTGCATCATCACCCGGCCTACCGGGACGAGGGCGCCGAGTTCGCGGCCCTGCTGCCGGAAACCGAGAAATACTACCGCGAGGCGGTCAGTCTGCCCCTGTTCCCCGGTATGTCGGACCAGGATGTCGAGGATGTGATCGAGGTGGTGGCCGGAAGCATCAAGCGGAGGACCCGGTGACCGTTTCCCGCGACAACGACGGTCCGTTCAGACTCGAAATTTCCGACCGGGCTCCGCGTGATTGGGCCGGGCTGCTGTCCCGTGACCCCTCCGCGGAATTCACCCACTCCCAATGTTGGAGCGATACTGTCTGCAGCCACCTGCCTGGTGCCGGGGCAGTTTGGCTGACCCTCCGCCGGTCCGGCGACCTGGTCGGCGGGCTGAATGCGGTCGGACGCACTTCCACCAGGAAGGTTCTGGGGCTGCCACTGGGGTTCAAGCGTCTGGAAAGCAGCTTCGAGGGCACGTCCGGGGGACCTGTGATCGACAGGGATCTCGAAGTCGCCGAACAGGACCAGGTCTTCGGCCGGCTGGTCGATGGCCTGGCGGCCCAGCGCCGGGGACTACTGGGTTCCTGCGCCATGGTCCTGAGCCCGGTGCAGGAAGAGCGGTTTGGTCCGGCGATGCTGACCCGCCCCGAGTGGGCCAGAAGGGACGCTCCGACGGCCGTTGTTTCACTGCGCGACAGCATCGATCAGGAGGGAGAAATCCAACTGGTCAAGAATAAGCGCAACGAATGCAACCGGGGCCTGCGGCGCGGGGCCGAGGTATTCGTCACGGATGACCCGGCGCTGTTCGGGGAATACTACGTGATATACGACCAGGCCGCCCGCCACTGGGGCATCGATCCGGTTCCTCAAGCTCTTCTGCAGGCCCTGCTGCGGGACGGGGAAGGCCGTGTCTTCTTCATCTGCGTCCGCCTGGAGGGCAAGGTCATCGGCGGACACCTGAACCTGCATTTTGGCGACAAGGTCCTGGCCTGGAACGGGGTGACGGATCCCGAGTATGCCCGGACGCATTTTCCGTCCACGCTATGCTTCTGGGGTGACATGGTTGAAGCCCGCCGTCGAGGTGCAGCATGGCTGGATTTCGGCGGCAGCGGGGGCGTGGCATCCCTGACCAGTTTCAAGAAATATTTCGGTGCTGAATTGCAGATGCGTGGGCTGTATGTCCGGGATTCGTTTGCCGCCGGGCTGTTGAAGAAGGGGCGGGAATCCTGGCGGCACAAAGTGGGGGCTTCCTCGCCGGACAGGTGGCACGACTCCGGGCCCGGAGCAGGGCACGGGGAGCGATCATGAAACTGGTCGAATCCGCAGCCAAGATCCTTTTCAGCCGGGTAGGCCAGGTCCTGGCCAATGCGGCTGTGGTCCTGATTGTGGCCAAGACCCTGGGGCCAGAGGGCCAGGGGCACTACAGCCTGACCGTGGCTCTGGCCATGTTGCTGGCCGCCCTGCTGGGGGGCGGCATGGGGCTGGCGGCCGTGCCGCCGCTGCGCCGGGACAAGGTCCCGGTGGTCAGGATGCTGAAGGCCCAGTTGATTTGGATCCTGGGCATGGTCGTGGTGCTCACCCTGGCGGCGTGGTGGTCCACCGGCGGTGACCCGGCAGAGGTGTTGGCAAGCAGGCTGGGCTGGTACGTCGGCCTGGGTTACCTGGCTGCCGTGGCCGCGGCGGGCTTCCTCGGTTTCGAGATCTTCTCCTACGACCTGCTGGCCCGGGGTCGGCTGGTCGTGGGCGCGGCGGTCAATGGAAGCCGCGCCTTGGGACATCTTTTGCTGATCCTGGCGCTGGGTCTGACCGGGACGCTGACCTTCGGGCGTTCGGTGGGCGTGTTTGCCCTGGCCCAGGTGGCCGGGATGCTGGCCATATTGGTGGTCTTGTTGCGAGATGTCCGCCGCCCCCCTCCAGACTCCCGGGACGTCTCCATACGGGAATTCATCGGTCGGACCGGTTTCACCCAAGATGTTTCCGACGACATCCCCACCGATTTGGCAAACCGGTCCCTGCCGGGCCTCATCCTGTACAACCTGCGGCGCGGTTGGCTTGGACAGATCTCCGCCGTTGCGTACTTTCTGCTCCTGCGGTTGGATCAGGGACTGCTGGAATACTACCGCGGTGCGGCCGAGGTGGGGATCTATTCCATCGCGGTCTACATGGGGGAGATGCTCTGGCTGCTACCCGGCGCGTTGACTCCTCTGCTGATCCACAGTTCGGCGGCCCACACCTCGGATCCCGAGCGCGACCGGACCGCGGCACGCGCGGTCCGGCTGGGCATCCTGCTGACCTCGGCGGTGGGCCTGCCTCTTTTCATACTCGCCGAGCCCCTGTTGGCCCTGCTTGCCGGTGGCGAGTACCAGGCTTCCGGGTTGGCTTTGCGGGCCCTGTTGCCGGGCATCGTGGCCTTCGCGCCGGGCATCGTACTGGCCGGCGACTTCATCGGCCGGGGCAAATCCCATTGGAACACCCAGGCCAGCGTTCTGACCGTGCTGATCAATCTCATCGCCGGAATACTCCTTATTCCCGGTCACGGCCCCGTGGGAGCGGCCTGGGCCAGCAGTATCGCCTATGCCTGCGGTTCGGCGGTGATGCTGTGGCGATTCCGCCAGATCACCCGGATGTCACTTCGCGGTCTAATCCTCGGTCGGACATGATATCTCGCCCGCCGCCACGACCAGCCGGTAGACGCCCGGTACTGCCTGGCTGAAGGACTGTCGGATTTTTCAACTCATATATTCACAGCAGCTTAGACGGATTGTAATCTTCTCGGGTCCACCCCTGAAAAATAATGATTTTTTTCATAAAGATGGTTGACACCCATGTGGGGTCCAGTTATTCTCCGGTGGTGACTGGTGGTGAAAAAAAGTGATTTGTGGGGAAAATTGGTCAGTGGAATTGATGGCGGGGGCCGAAGGAACGGCCAAAAAACGCAAGGAAGCGAACTAACCCGCCATTAATTCTTTATTGGGCCGCGAATTTCCCCGAGCGAGCGGAAAAATCTGGATAATCATGGATTTTGACACAACGGCAAGTGAAAACCAGACCCCGACCTTCACCTTCCACGGGTCCTATACCCGGGCGGTGGATGCAAAGGGCCGTTTTGCGCTGCCGTTCCGGTTCCGGCAGGGAGGCTCGGTTCCGGTCGAAGAGAAATACGTGGTTTCCCAGGGGGCGGACGGCTCCCTGAGCCTGTTGCCCTATGCGGTCTGGATCGTCAATTTCAATCGCATGCGCCAGGGTAAGGCCGGACCCGAATTGCGGGCCAACATGCGCAAGATATCCTTGTCCAGCACCGTGGTGGAGCCCGATAGCCAGGGCAGAGTAGCCGTTTCGGTCGAAACCCTGGCCGCGTGCGGCATCAGCAGGAAGATCACGGTGGTGGGGATGGGGAACTATATGGAACTGTGGGATCCCGAATCCCTGGCTCAGCTGAACTCCGGATCCGACGAGGTCGATTCCGGTTTCATGGATGAATTCTACCGCTGATCCGCATTCAGCGGTTGATGCCCGGCGGCATGGAGGCCGACCGGATAGAGTCGGGCAACGGGGCGCTGACGGATCGGCGCCCGTCCGACATCGGTTCCAGGATAGCAGGATTGCATCTGAGGTTTGCCCAAGGAGGGGCGTCACCAGGGAAGGAGCCCGTATGCCGAGGGAGTTGACCCGGCAGCTCGTCAGGCAGGAGGCCGCAGGCAGCCGATTAACGATCGAAGTCAGACACAGGAAAAGGGCTGTCTGGGTCGCTCTCTCGGGGATTCTGGACCGACAGGGAGTAGAACGGATGATCAGCCGGGTCGCGCCCCGGCTTGCGGGACGGGGCTGCCGGATCATTCTGGACGGGAGACGGCTGACCCATCTGGATTACCGGGCGACTCACGGCCTTCTCTTCTGGAATCGCAAGCTGCGCGACCACCATCATCAGCTGTTTCTTCACGGTTGGAGCGATTACCTCAAGGCGATCCTGGTCATGGAAGACTGGGACCGTGAACTGGGCGCTATGCCCACAGGACCCTCGACCTGGCGTTTCCTGCGGGGGGCGTCCGCCGACAGGGCGCCATGACCGATGTTCCGCATGTCCCTGTTCTCAAGGATGAGACCCTCGGCTTTCTTCAGCCGGGGCAGGGAAAACGGATCATCGACGGCACCTTCGGCTTCGGGGGGCACAGTCTGGCCATGCTCGAGGCCGGGGCGGAAGTCCTGGGGCTGGACTTGGACGTAGTGGCGGTCGAAACCTGCAGACGGATCTCGGGCGATCGCCATCGTCTGAAATGCATGCAGACCTCGTTCCGGCACATGGACCGCGCCATGGCCGCAGCCGGCTGGGACAAGGCGGACGGGGTTCTGCTAGATCTGGGTGTCAGTTCATTCCAGATCGATGATGCGGCCAAGGGTTTCAGCTATCGGGCGGACGGTCCACTGGACCTTCGTTTCAACCAGGCGACCGGCTCGACCGCCGCGGAACTGCTGGCCAGCTGCACGGAGAAGGAAATCGCCGACCTGATCTGGAAATGGGGTGAGGAAAGAGCGAGCCGGCGCATCGCCAAAGCCCTGGTCCGGGCCCGAGCGGAAGCGCCGGTCGATTCGACGGGGCGGTTGCGCGAAGTGGTCGTGAGCGTCCTGCCTCGCGGGGTGAAACCCGAACCGGTTCTCAGCCGGGTATTCCAGGCGCTGCGCATCGCCGTCAACGAGGAGCTCGACGCGCTTTCCGAAGTCCTGGCCAAGCTGCCGGGACTTTTGCGTCCTGGGGGCGCTTTCGTGGTGATTTCCTATCACTCGTTGGAGGATCGGCTGGTCAAGCGGTTTATCCAGCGGGAAAAGCAGGATTGTCTTTGCCCGCCGGATCTGCCGGCGTGCGTATGCGGTCACCGTCGGGTTCTGAAAGCGCTGAACCGCAAGGTTGTCAGGGCTTCGCCCGAGGAGGAGAAAGTGAACATCAGAGCCCGCAGCGCCCGGCTCCGGGCTGCGGAAATCATCTAGACGGAGTCGACAAGGGGATGGCTCGGAACGGAGTCCGGACCGGAAGAGAGATGTTCAGTGAAGATACCCGCCATCAACCTCAAATGTCCCGCAGGTCCGCACACTCGGCGCTGCAGCCGGGCCATGGCCCACCGGCGGGGGATGCTCAGGGGCAAGGTCGCCCTGAGTATTCTCGGCACCTTGGGTCTGGGCCTGCTGTTGGCCGGATCAGTTTTCATTTCCAACCAGACAGCCCGGCTGCGGGCGGGCGTCGCCGACCTGGAATTCCGGCGTGAATTCCTCGAAGCGGGATCCGGCCAGCTGTTGACCCGGTGGAATGCCGCCGCCAATGCCGAGGTCATCATCCGCCGGGCAAAGGCAATCGGCCTGGAGGTGCAGGAGAATCCGGGACTGGTGCTCGTGTGTAGGGACGTCGACTGTCAGCCTGCCGCCAACGGCGCTTGGAGGAGGTTCCTGAGGCGGTTCGGCGGCGGTGACGCGGCTCTTGCAGCAGGCGATCAGGTGAGCCTGGTGGTCGGGTCCATGATTTCCCTGACTCCACGCAACGCCCAGGCCGCCGAGACACCGGCCAGGGAACGGCCATGAGCAATCGCGGTCCAGATGCCCGACGTATCCGGACCCTGCGGATCCTGATGTTGGTCGCGGGTATGGTCCTGGCCGGCCGCATCGTGCACATTCAGGTTTTCGAACACGAAAGACACAGGGTCAAGGCGCTGCAGCAGTGGGGGAGTTTGATTTCCATCAAGGCGGAGCGGGGACATCTGTACGACCGCCACGGGCAGCCCTTGGCCCTCTCTGTGACCACCTGGAGGATCGGGGTCTCGGGTTCACGCGTCACGAATGCGAACGCCCTGGCCGTCCTGCTGGCAGAGGTTCTGGAGGGAGATCGGGCCCGCATCAAGAAAAAAATCACCAGGGCGGGAAAATCCCATGTCGTTGTGGCTTCGGGAGTGGTGCTGACCGCCGAGCAGAAGTACAGACTTGAATTCGAGGAACAGCGGGCCATCAACGTCGGACCGCTGTATGCGCGCATCTACCCGACCGATGGGGTGGGAGCCTCCCTCATCGGCTTCTACCGTCACGAAAACGACCAGGTCGCGTCCGCCGGTCTGGAGTACAGTCTCGACCGCTACCTGGCGGGACGGCGGGGAATGGCGCGGCAAGTACGCACGGCGAATCCCCACCTGAAGATGGGGTGCGTGAATATCGAGGAAGCCACCCACGGCCAGAGCATCCTGCTGTCGCTGGACACCGAATTGCAGGCCATCTGTGAGGGAGAGCTTTCCCGCAGCGTCGGGGAATGCGGAGCAGTTGGCGGTTCGGTGCTGATCCTGGATCCGGACACTGGGGACATCCTGGCTGCGGCCAGTTGGCCCCTGTTGGATACGCGGTGCGGCAATAACGGGGCCCCGGGTCTCTGGATCAACCGCAACTTCACCTACCAGTTCGAACCCGGTTCGGTCTTCAAAATCTTTTCCACGGCCTCCCTGTTGCGCAACAGTGCCATCGACACAGCGACGGTGTTCAATTGCGACAACGACCAGGGCGACAAGGTCTACGTCCGCAACTCCGGCAATCATTCCTACGGCAATCTGCCCCTGATGCAGGCGTTTTCCTTGTCGAGCAACGTCTACTGGGGCAAGGCGGTTGGTAATCTGCGCAAGAGCGAGCTCTACCGTGATCTGACCGACTTTGGCTTCGGACAGGTTACGTCCCTGGCCTACGACGGGCAGCCGGCGGGAATTCTACACTCGGTCGCCAGCTGGTCGGGTCGGTCCATGCAGACCATCGCCATCGGGCAGGAAGTGGCCGTAACCGCCCTGCAGCTGGGGCTGGCGGTGTGCAGCGCGGCCAACGGGGGAATCCTCTATGCCCCGCGTCTGATCAAGGAAATCCGGGACGACAGGGGCCGGATCATCGAAAAGGTCGAACCCGTGCGTCTGCGCCGGGTCATGGCACCGCCCCTGGCAGCACTCCTGCGCGAAGCCATGGGGCGGGTCGTGCTCGAAGGCACGGGACAGGGCGCGGGCATGGATTGGATCACAACCGGCGGGAAAACCGGCACCGCCCAGAAGAGTGTGGACGGCCATGGGTACACGCCGGGCGCCTACATCGCCAGCTTCGCGGGAATAGTTCCTCTGGAGAATCCCCGGCTGGTCATTATTACTGTCCTGGACGAGCCCCGTTATGCTCACCACTACGCCGCCCAGAGCGCGGTTCCGCTGTTCGCCTCCATCGTCAAGGGGATTCGGCGTTCGTCCGCATGGTTGACCGACGTGCCCGGCGGCCGAACTTCCACGTTCATTCCTCCGGACAAGCTGGAGATGGTGGCCGTTCCCGATGTGCTGCACCTATCGGTGACCAAGGCGGTCCAGCGGCTCAGTTCCGCCGGCTTCCAGGTGACCGGAACGGAAAAGGACGGTGTGGTTATCCAGCAGATCCCCGCGTCCGGCACAAAGTGCCTACCTGGCCAGCAGGTGGCTCTGGCGGTGGCCGATCCCCAGGGCGGCCGAGGCGCCGAGTCTTCCCTGTGTCCGGACTTCACCGGCCTGAGCAACCGCCAGGTGAGCAGCCTGGCCGCCCGTCTCGGAATACCCGTGATCATCAAGGGCATCGGCTATGCCGTTCGCCAGAGCCAGAGACCGGACAAGGTCCTCAACGGTAGTACCATCACCGTCAAGATGGAGAAATCGTGGCGTTGACCGTCGGTAGGCTCTGCTCCGGTCTGCCCGGTGTCGACCTGACTGGAAATTCGGAAACCAGCATTGTGAAGATCACCTCGGACTCGCGGTTGACAGGTCCCGACGTCCTGTTCGTGGCCGTGCCGGGTTCGGGCCGGGATGGGCATGACTACATCGCCGAGGTTCTCGCCAAAGGGTGCCGGGCCCTGGTCCTACAGAAGGACCGTGCGGGCCCTGCCGTGCTTCCGCCGCCCGATTTTGCCGGGGCCGTGGTCCTGGCGGACAGGACCCGACCCCTGACGGCGCTGCTCAGCCGCCGCCTCGAAGGTCGTCCCGACCGGGACCTGTGGACAGCCGCTGTGACCGGGACAAACGGGAAGACCACGGTGTCCTTCCTGATGCGGGAAATGCTGAACCGGCTGCACGGACCCTGTGGCCTGCTGGGTACCATCGCCTACGACGACGGCCAGGTTAGGGAGTCGGCGCCCCTGACCACGCCGGCGGGAGACGTTTTCTACGGCTGGCTCAGCCGCATGGTGGCGGGAGGTTGCCGCAGCGTGGCGATGGAGCTCTCCTCCCACGGCCTGGACCAGGAACGGACCGCGGGGCTGGGTCTCGATGTGGCGGTCATGACGAACCTGGGCCGCGACCATCTCGACTACCACCGGGATCCCGCGGACTACCTGGCGGCCAAGGCCCGCATCATGGCGTTTCTGCGGACCGGAGCCGAAGGCGAGGGTACGGGCCGGCCGGGCGTTCTCGTCCTCAACCAGGATGATCCACTCCTGGCGGGCCTGGACACAGCCGGGCGCGAAACGGTGCGGTTTTCCACCCTCACGTCATCCGGTGAGCGAGTCGGCGATCTGCAGGTCCTGTCGGCCGACCTGGATCTGGAAGGTACCCGTATGGCGTTGGATTGGCGGGGGCTGCGGTTGGCTATCGACAGCCCCCTGGTGGGTCGGTTCAACGTGGAAAACCTCACGGCGGCACTGGCGGCGGGCGTGGCCCTGGGTCTGGATCCCGTCCAGTGCTCCGAGGCTCTCGGGGGGACGTCCCAGGTGCCGGGCCGACTGGAAAGATTCGTCCTGCCGTGCGGCGGCCTGGCCGTGGTAGATTACGCTCACACCCACGATGCTCTGGCTGCCGTGTTGAGGGCTTGTGACGAACTGAATGACCGCCGGCTGCTGGTGGTCTTCGGTTGCGGTGGAGACCGGGACAGGGGCAAACGTCCCCTCATGGGCCGGGTGGCGGCCCGGGAAAGCGATCAGGCCTGGATCACCTCCGACAATCCCCGCAGCGAGGAGCCCGGCGGTATCTGTCGTGACATCATGACCGGCTTCGACGAGGTTGCCGCACCCCGGGCCGTGGGCCGGGAACTGGTGATCGACCGTCGCGAAGCCATTGAAGCCGCCCTGGCAGAGGCGGGATCCGGCGACATCGTCGTGGTCGCGGGCAAGGGGCACGAGGACTACCAGCTGATCGGTGGCAGGGTCGTCGACCTTGATGACAGGGTCATCATCATGGATTGGATCGAACGGAATCGGAACCATGGCTGAGATGTTGTACAGTGCCGAAGAGGCCGCCGCGGATCTTGCCGCCGCCGGACTGCTGGACGGAGTAGTGGCTGCCGGTAGGAGCGGACCGGCCTACCACGCACCGGATAGCCCGCTGCCAAGGTCGGGAGGTGGATTCGCGGGAGCCGGATTGGATTCCCGGACCCTGGTCCCCGGTCAGCTCTTCGTGGCCCTCAAGGGGGAAAAAGTCGACGGCCGCGATTTCATTTCCGCCGCACTTGCCGCCGGACACTGGGTTCTGGCTGATCACTCTGGCCGTGAATCTGGGCACGATCTGCCCGGCACCGGGGACATGGCCGCTGGAACGGGAATCCTGCTTACCCGGGATCCGCACGCAGCTCTGGCCTGCCTGGCGCACGCGTGGCGTATCCGTCTCGATCTACAGGTCGCCGGAGTGACCGGGACCAACGGCAAGACCACGACCAAGGACCTGCTGGCGGCGATGCTTCGCGCCGCTGGACCGACCTGGGCCACGGCGGGCAACTACAACAACCGTCTGGGGCTTCCCCTGACCCTTCTCGGTCTGACCGCCAAGCACCGGTTTGCCGTGGTCGAGATGGGCGCCTCGGCCGTGGGGGACATCGCCCGGTTGGCCCCCTTGGCCGCCCCGCAAACCGGGGTGATCACCAATGCCGCGCCCGCCCATCTGGCCGAGTTCGGTTCTCTGGAGGACATCATCCAGGGCAAAGGGGAACTCCTGGACGCCCTGCCTGTCACCGGTTGCACCGTACTCAACGCCGACAGTCCGGGTTTCACCGCCTGGCGGGACCGCGCGCCCTGTCAGGTAGTCTCCTTCGGTCGTACGAAGGCCGACCATGTCTGGAACTGGCGGCCGCCAGGAGGCGACGGTCGGCCGGAGATCGAGTTGGACGGCCAGACCTGGCCGGTGCCCCTGCCCGGGGAGCACAACGGCGCCAACCTGGCGGCGGCCCTGCTGGCCGCCCGCTCCTTCGGACTGACGGACGACGTGATCCGGTCCGGGTTGGCGGGATTCGTCGGAGCTCCCCATCGCGGAGTTCTGCTGGAAATCGCCGACCGCATTGTTCTGGACGACAGCTACAACGCCAACCCCGTCAGCATGGAGGCCGCGGGCCTGGCCCTGGGACGTCTGCCCGGCGCGGGCCGCGCGGTGGCCGTGCTGGGGGCCATGGCCGAGCTGGGTCCGGACAGCGCGTGCATCCATGAACAGACCGGACGGAAACTGGCGGCCGGCCCCGTGGACCTGTTGATCGCCGTGGGGGAAAATGCGCGTCCGCTCGGCGTAGGCTTTGACGCGGGCGGGGGCGTCAGTCATTATTGCACGGATTTGAAGGAGGCCGCCCAGCTGGCGGCCCTGCACACCAGGGCGGGAGACCGACTGCTGATCAAGGGATCGCGCAGCGCGGCCATGGAGGAGATTCTTCCGCTGCTGGTCGAGATGTTCCGCAAGAACTGAAGGCAGGGAGGCCATGTTTTACCATCTGCTGTATCCGCTGAGTGAATACTGGTCCATCTTCAATGTATTCAAGTACATCACCTTCCGGTCCTCCTACGCCGCAGTGACGGCGCTATTGATCTGCTTCATTTTCGGCAACTGGATCATCGAGAAACTGGAGGCCCTGCAGATCGGCGAGACGATCGACACCGACGGACCCGCACACCACCAGAAGAAAGCCGGCACCCCTACCATGGGCGGGGTGTTGGTGCTGGCGGCCATCATCATTCCGACCCTGCTGTGGGGAGACCTGACCAACCGGTACGTTCAGCTGGCCTTGATGGGTACGGTCTGGATGGGAGCGATCGGCTTCGTGGACGATTATCTGAAAGTCGTCAAGAAACGGCCCAAAGGTATGATCGGCCGCTTCAAACTGGTCGGCCAGGTCAGCTACGGATTGATCCTGGGCGCGGTCATCGTGTTCGGCGGAGAAAACGGGTCGGTGGTGACCAGCACGAGCATCCCGTTCTTCAAGGACGTCATGATACCCTTCGGATGGTTTTACATCCCGCTGGTCATTCTGGTGGTGACCGGGGCCAGCAACGCCGTGAATCTGGCCGACGGCCTGGACGGTCTGGCCATCGGTCTGAGCGCCCTGGCCTTCGCCGGCTTCGCGGTGATCGCCTACCTCAGCGGCCACAGCGTGTTCGCCGAATACCTGAATCTTTTGTATCTGCCCCAGGTCGGCGAGCTGACCGTCTATTGCGCGGCCGTGATCGGGGCCGGCATCGGGTTCCTGTGGTTCAACGCGCATCCGGCGCGGATCTTCATGGGCGATACGGGCAGTCTGGCTCTCGGTGGAGCTCTGGGCACCGTGGCCATATTGGTGAAGAAGGAATTCCTGCTCGTGGTGATCGGCGGGGTATTCGTGATCGAAGCCCTTTCAGTGCTGCTGCAGGTGATGTGGTTTCGGCGCACCGGTGGCCAGCGGCTGTTCCGGATGGCGCCCCTGCATCATCATTTCGAATTGGCCGGGTGGTCCGAGACCCAGGTAGTGGTCCGGTTCTGGATCATCGGCATCCTGCTGCTGCTGGTCGGGATGTCGTCCATCAAACTTCAGTAGGGAACGGGTGATGCGGACCTTCCGTGACAAACTGTGCTGGGTCGTAGGGTTGGCACGCAGCGGTTGCGCAGCCGCAGGGCTGCTGCACCGGCAAGGGGCTCGGGTCGTGGGGCTCGACGACGCAGACGAGTCCGCCGTGCGCCTCCGCTGGCGGAACGAGGATCTCCAGACCCTGGCTGTGTCCGCCTTCGACGAACTCGTGACCGGGGGCGGACGTCCCGCCGCGCCGCCCGATCTGGTGGTCGTCAGTCCGGGTGTTCGGCTGGATCATCCCCTCCTGGCCGGTCTGCCGGTATCGGTCCCGGTCATCGGCGAACTTGAACTCGGGGCCCGCTTCTGCCGGGCCGACATGGCGGCCATCACCGGCACCAACGGCAAGACCACCACCACCGAGATGGTGGCCCACCTGGGGCGCAAGGCTGGACGGCGGGCCGAAGCCCTGGGCAATGTCGGACGGCCCTTGTGCCTGGTGGCCGAGGAACTGGAACCCGACGACCTGGCGATCCTGGAAGTGTCCAGCTTTCAGCTGGAATCCGTGCGGGAATTCCGGCCCCGCGCCGGAGCAGTGTTGAATCTGGCTCCCGATCACCTGGACCGTTACCGGGATCTGGCCGCCTACTATGGAGCCAAGAGGATCCTGGCGGACATCGTGCCCGCCGATGGCGTCTTTGTTACCTGGACCGAATGTCCCGAGGCCCGTGAGTGGGCGACGGACGCGCGCAAGATCCTGTTCGGCCGGGCTGCCGGCGGAGCGGATGTCTTTTTCAGGAACGGGCGTCTCTGGGCTACACAAGGCAAAGAGGCGCAACCGCTGGTCGAGACCGCGGCGCTGTCCCTCCAGTCGCCGCCAAACCTTCTGAACGCCCTGGCCGGCGCGGCGATCGGCCTGGCCCTGGACCTGGAGTTGGAGGCCGTGGCCGCGGGGCTGCAGGATTTTCCGGGGTTGCCCCACCGCCATCAGTTGGTGGCCCGTCGGGGTGGGGTGGACTTCATCAACGACACAAAGGCCACCAATGTCCACGCCGTCTGCGCAGGGCTGGCGGGTTTTCCGGGTCCGGTGGTTCTCATCGCCGGCGGCAGCGGCAAGGGAGAGGATTACACGCCCCTGGCCGGGGTGATGGACCAGGTCCGGCACGTGGTCCTGATCGGCCAGGAGGGGCCCGCCATCGGCCGGGTGCTCACGGGCGTCGTGTCTACGAGCGAAGCTGGATCCATGGACGAGGCGGTGGCTTTGGCTGCGGACCTGGCCGAACCGGACGCGGCGGTCCTGCTCAGTCCGGCCTGCGCCAGTTTCGACATGTTCGAGAACTACGGCAAGCGCGGCGAGGCTTTCGCGGCGGCGGCGGCCAAGGTCAGGGCCGATACGGTGGATTGATGAAGAGGGCGCCCCCTCCGGACGGACACCGTAAGACAAGAGTCAGTATCCGGATCAGGGAAGGACGAAGATGAACAGGAGACTGAGAGGATTTACAGGAAGCCTCGAACGATCTGATCGTTTGCTGCTGGGTTCGGTGGGCGTCCTTCTGTTCCTCGGGATCTTCGTGGTCTACGGGGCCGGCAGCTACAACCGGGCGGCCATCACCTCGCCGCTGGGTCAACACTTCATCATCGTCAAACATCTGTTCATGATCGGCGTCGGTTTCGTTCTGATGATCGGTCTGATGAATCTCGATTACCGCTGGTTCCGCCACCACTGGTTCAACTGGGGCGGCCTGCTCGCCTGTTACGGCCTGGTGGCCTGCACCCTGCTCATCGTGCGCTTCGACGCGGACGGGGGCAAGATCATCAACCGCTGGGTGAGCATCGCGGGGTTCTCGTTCCAGCCGGTGGAGATGGCGAAGTTGGCGATGATCTTCTTTCTGGCCGAGCGATTGACCAACCACGGACCGGGACGCTGCTTGACCACGCGGCAGCTGGGCGCGGCCCTGGCCCTGGGCCCGTTGCCGCTGCTGGTTCTCCTGGTCCTTCAGCCGAATTTAGGCAACGCCATGGTGGTCGTAGGCGTGACCCTGGTCCTGTTTTATGTTTCCGGCGCGTCCGAAAAGTGGCTGACCCGTGTCCTGGTCGCCCTGCCCGTCCTCGGCGTGTTGAGCTACTTCGTAATTCCAAAGGTCCATTGCCGGGTGAACAATCTCATCACTGGTTTCCGGAGCGGGGACTTCGGCTACCAGGTCAACCAGTCCCTGACCGGCCTGGGCGCTAACGGCTGGAAGGGCGCCGGCGTGGGTCAGAGCCACAACAAGTTTTCCTTTCTGCCGGAATCGCACACCGATTTCGCTTTTTCGGTGCTGGGCGAGGAGTGGGGACTGTTCGGGACCCTGCTCGTAGTGGGCATGCTGATAATATTCGCCTGGCGCGGTTACGGCATCGCCGCCCGGGCCGCCGATCCCTTCGGCAGGGTGGTTGCCGCCGGCCTGACCACCGCCATCGCCATTTACGGCGTTGCCAACATCGCCATGGTTACTGGTATATTTCCGGTGGTGGGCGTGCCACTGCCTTTCGTCAGTTTCGGAGGGACCGCCATGATCGCGGCCATGGCCTCGGTCGGCATTCTGTTGAACATCGAGCGCGGCAGCCGTTCCTATCAGGTGTGGAAACGGCGCTGGGATCGGAGTGGGACCGCATGACCCCAGCCTCGCCGGACGGCGACACCTCCGTGGGTCGCGAAAAAAGGGTTCAGTCCCCGGTCCGCGTCCTCATCACCGGAGGGGGAACCGGGGGTCATGTCTATCCGGGACTGGCGGTGGCCGCGGCTATCGAGGAGTTGGCACCCGGTTCCGAGGTGAGGTTCGCGGGCACGTCCCGCGGCATCGAATCCGTCCTGGTGCCCAGGGCCGGCTATCGTTTCGCCACCTTGCCTGCTTCGGGTTTCCGCGGACTTGGCGGCCGCGCCAGGTTTCTGTTCCTGGTGAATTTTTTTCTGGGTTTTTTACGCAGCGTGCTGATGTTTCTCGTATGGAGACCCCGGGTCGTGCTCGGCACCGGCGGCTACGTCAGCGCCCCGGTAATGCTCGCGGCCCGGGTTCTGGGCATTACCTGCGCTCTCCAGGAGCAGAATGCCGTGCCCGGTTCGACCAATCGCCTGGTGGCCCGCTGGGCCCGCCGGATCTATCTGGGTTTCGGAGGGGCGGCTAAATATTTCAAGGCCGCCCGCTGTCTGGAGACAGGAAATCCGGTGCGTTCGGAATTCCTGGCGACCGCGCGCGATGGCGAACCCCCGGACGAAAGGACCGGAAACCGCCTCTTGGTGTTCGGCGGCAGCGGGGGGGCTGCCACGCTCAACGCCGCAGTCAGGGAGGCGGCGGAAATCTGGTGCGATCGGCCTGACTTGTCGGTCCTGATCCAGACTGGTCCCAAGGAGCACGCGGCGGTGGTCGCCGCGTACGACGCGGTCCAGTCCGACCGCATCACGGTCGTGCCCTATATCGACGACATGGCGTCAGCCCTGAGGCGGACCGATCTCGTGGTGTCAAGGGCGGGCGCCATGACACTGGCCGAGCTTCAGTGCCTGGGGCGTCCGGCCGTACTGGTGCCGTTTCCCTTCGCCACGGACGATCACCAGCTTCGCAACGCCGAGGATTGCGCCCAGGCCGGAGCAGCCGTGGTCCTGAAGGACGAAGCGTGCGATGGTTCCGCCCTGGTCCGCCTGGTGGATGAATTACTGGACGATACGGCCCGACTGCGCGGCATGGCCGATGCCGCGAAGGCCCTGGCTCGTCCTGACGCCGCGACTGTCATAGCCGCCGACCTGTTGCAGTTGGCAGGGCATGAGCCCGCCCGCGGCCGCGCTTGAAAACCGCAGAGAGGATCTGATTCGTGTTCCACAGCGTGTTCCGCAATACCAGGCATATCCATCTGGTGGCCATTGGCGGCATCGGCATGAGCGGTATCGCCGAGATCCTGATCAATCTGGATTTCACCGTCAGCGGCAGCGACCTGAACGAAACATCAGTGACCGAGCGGCTCGCCGGGCTGGGTGCGAGGATCTTCATCGGCCATGACCCGGAAAACATCAAGGGGGCGGATGTGGTGGTCCGCTCTTCGGCGGTCACCGAGGCAAACAGCGAGGTCACCGCGGCGCGCAACCAAAGGATCCCGGTCATTCGTCGGGCGGAAATGCTTGCCGAGCTCATGCGGCTCAAGCACGGGATCGCCGTGGCCGGCTCCCACGGCAAGACGACCACGACCAGTCTGGTGGCCGCGGTCCTGGCCGCCGGCAACCTGGATCCAACCGTCATCGTCGGCGGCCAGGTCAAGGCCATGGGCACGAACGCGGTCCTTGGAGCGGGGAAACACCTGGTGGCCGAAGCCGATGAAAGCGACGGCACCTTCCTGCACCTGACGCCCACCATCGCGGTGGTGACGAACATCGACCACGAACACGTCGACTTCTACCCTGACCTGGCTTCCCTGCGCGCCGCCTTCGACAAATTCCTGCAGAGGGTGCCTTTCTACGGCGCCTGCGTGCTGTGCAGCGATGATTCCGAAGTTCGGGCCCTTTTGCCCCACCTGGACCGCAAGATCATCACCTACGGTTTGAGCGGAGAGGCTGAAGTCCGGTCCGATACTGGTACGATAGTCACGGGCGAATTCGGGCAGGAGGCCGTGGTCTGGGCCTTCGGCCAGGAATTGGGACCCATACGTCTGCAGCTGCTCGGTCGGCACAACCTTCAGAACGCCCTGGCTGCGGTGGCGGTCGGTTTGGAATTGGAAGTGCCGTTCGACGAGATCGCGGCCGGACTGGCGGCCAGCCGCGGAGTGGGACGGCGCTGCGAGGAACTCGGGGAACACGGCGGCGTGCTGGTCCTGGACGACTACGGTCATCACCCCACCGAGGTGCTGGCCATCATGGAGGTGGCCCACGGTTTCGGCCGTCCGGTGGCGGTACTCTTTCAGCCGCACCGGTATTCCCGCACGGAGATGTTCGCCCGCGAATTCGCCGACGCCCTGGCTTCGGCCCATGCCGTGGGCCTGTTGCCCGTGTATGCGGCGAGCGAGGAACCGTTGCCCGGCGTGGACAGCGGACTTATAGCGAATCATCTGGTGGACAAGGGACTGGGCCGGGTGAATCTGTTGCCCGGATCCGCAGCGATACCTGCCTGGCTCGACGACCAGGTGGCTCCCGGCAGTCTGATCCTGACTCTCGGGGCAGGAGACATCGGCCGCCTGGTTCCGGATATCTGCGCTCATCTGGACGAAAGACCGGCGTCGTGAAACACTATGCCGTGCGGCGCGCCCCACGGCTTTCACGCACCGGGCTGGTGATGAAGGCCGTCGCAGGGCTTGTGGCCCTCGCCGTGGCCGTACTGGGTGTCTGGTGGTTGTTGACCGCGCCCACTTTCGCGGTGACCAGGGTGGAGTCTGGCGCCTACCGCTTCACTTCGCAGGCGGAACTCGAGACCGCTCTCGCGGATTTCCTGGGCCAGAACATCTGGACACTGTCTACCGACGAGATCACCGACCGGCTGGCGGCCCTGCCCTGGGTGCGGGATCTGCGCGTGCGTCGATCGCTACCCAACACCATCAAGGTTGATTTCCGGGAGTGGCGCCCCCTCTGGCAGGTGTCCGAAATCCGGGGCGCCGGAACCAGGAATCTGCGGCCCCTGGTTTTGATCGAGGACGGGCGGATCCTGGAGTTTCCCGCCCACGTCGTGATGGCTGGTCTACCCGTGATTGTCGGAGTACCTACCGTCCGCGAGGGTGAAACAGGGATACTGCGGGTGGAAATCAATCACATGAACCAAATCATGGAACTGGTTTCCGCCATGGAGGATGCTGGCCTCGAATCAGTCAGCCCGGTAGATTTTATCGTTACCCGCGACGAAGGATACGCTATCGTCCTGCAGGACAAGCGGGGCGTCCTGATGGTCGGCAGGGAGGATTTTTCCGATCGTCTGAATCGCTACATGACCGCCCGCGACCATCTTGATCCAGGACTGGAAATCGACCTTCGTTTCAAGGACAGGTTGACGGTCAAGAAATCCACGGACTTGACCGACCGGTGACGACGGATCAAGGGGAGGCGGGTCGGCCTGAGACATGACAAGAAGGAGCCGGCATGAGTCAGGGAAGACTGATTGTCGCTTGTGATTTCGGAACGACCGCCTTTCGTGCTCTCGTCACCGAGACCACCGAGACCGGAGATCTGAAGGTCGTCGGATTCTCCCAGGAAAAGGCGGAGGGCTTCCAGGACGGGGATTTCGTCGACCTGGGCAGGGGCAGCCGCTGCATCGCCCGAACCCTGCGGCGGTTGGAGATCAATTCCGACATCTACGTCACGGGATTCACCTACAACATTTCCGGTTCCCATCTGCACAGCGTCAGGGCGACCGCCCAGGTGCCCATCGGCCCCGCTCAGCGGCCCATCCGCGCATCCGATCTCGAGGAAGCGCGCAACCGGGTTCGCTCGATGTCCATTCCCTTCGATCAAAAGATTCTTGCGGTCACCCCGGTGGAATATGCCGTGGACCGTGTGCGCGGCATCGTCGATCCACTCGGCCGGGTGGGCAGTCAGTTGGAGATGCAGGCCCACCTGATCACAGGTTCGCGCAGCGTCCTGCACAACCTGGAAAACGCCATAGAAACGGCCAAGTACAAACCTCTCGGCGAGGAAGTGGACATCCTGGCGACGGGCACCGCCCTGCTGCGCTCGACGGAGCTGGAGCTGGGCGTCATCCTGGTGGATGTCGGCGGACTGGCTACCAACTGGGCGGTCTACCGCAAGGGCGTGATCGTCGCCAACGGGATGGTGCCCCTGGGTGGTGATCACCTGACGGCGGATCTGGCCCACGGCCTGCGGGTTTCCAGCGAGGAAGCCGAACGGGTCAAGGTCGCGCGCGGGGTCGTGTTGCGCAGTCTGGTGGAGGAGGTCTCCATCCATGTGCTGTTCGAGGAGGAACATCCCGAGGAGACACCGGGGCTGATCGCGGCCATCCTGGAACCACGCGTGGAGGAGATCTTCACCTTCGTGAAGAATGATTTCGGCGATCTGCACGAGCTGGCTGGTCTGGGGGCGGGCGTCGTCTTGACCGGCGGCGGCAGCCGCTGCGAGGGTACCCGTCAGCTTTGCGAGGAAGTGTTCGACCTGCCCGTGCAGCGGCGCCACCTGCCGGACCGTCTGATCGGCGCCGAGAGACTTCCCGACGGCCATTGGGCCTCGGTTCTGGGGCTGAGCATGTGGGCCGCCCGGGACGCCGGAGGTTGCATCGAAAACGAGGATGGCGGCCCGAACGGGGGATTTTTCAACCGGTTGCGGGACATGTTCCGCGGCTCCGACGATGATGAAGCCATGGCTGCGGGCGCCTGACGATCCCGGGCTTGATCCGGGCGGGCCGGAAATCCGGGAAAATTGTAATATTCGGGCAAAATAGTGCTTGGCTGGCCGGGTTTCGTGTGCTAGTTAAGTGAGAGACGGATTTTTTGCATGGTTATTTGCCCAACTCAAGGAGGAGGCGGGTAGCATGATGTTTGAATACGCTGAAGAAATCGAACGTTTGGCTGATATCAAGGTGGCGGGAGTCGGAGGAGCCGGCGGAAACGCCGTCGGGCGCATGATCGAAGCCGGTCTGGCCGGGGTCGAATTCATCGCCATCAACACCGACCTGCAAGCCCTCAAGGATTCCAAGGCCCATCAGACCATGCAGATCGGAGCCCAGCTCACCAAGGGGCTCGGCTCGGGCGGTGATCCGGCCCGGGGGAAAGCCGCCGCCTTGGAAGACTGTGACCAAATCGCATCGGCCCTTAAAGGGGCCGATATGGTTTTTGTGACAGCCGGCATGGGCGGGGGCACAGGTACGGGGGCGGCACCGATCATCGCGGACATTGCCCGCGACCAGGGTGCTTTGACCGTCGGCATCGTCACCAAGCCGTTCACTTTCGAGGGCAAGGTCCGCATGACCCAGGCCCTGGAGGGTGTCGAAGAGCTCAAGGAAGCCGTCGATACCCTGATCCTGATTCCCAACGAGCGGCTGCTGGAAGTCGTCCCGCCGAACACGTCCATGCAGGAAGCCTTCCGCATCGCGGACAACGTTCTCTACGAGGCGACCCGCGGCATTTACGAAATCATCTCCCGCCACGACCACGTGAATCTCGATTTCGCCGATGTGCGCTCCGTTATGAAGGGCATGGGCGAGGCGATGATGGGCACCGGCAGGGCCGAGGGAGAGAACCGTGCGATCGAGGCGGCCAAGGCGGCCATCAGTTCGCCTCTGCTGGAAAACGTCGACATTAACGGCAGCAAGGCCGTCCTGGTCAACGTCCTGGGCCGGGAGGTCGGGCTCGAGGATACGGCCTCGGCCATGCAGTATATCCAGGATGCGGCGGGACCGGATGCTCACGTCATCTTCGGCTACGGCAACGACGATTCCATGGGCGACACTCTGCAGGTGTCGGTCATCGCCACGGGGTTCAACCCCGAATCCATCACGCGGCGTCCCGCGGCGGCGGAGATCTGGGAACCCGAGTCGTCCCGGCCCGACGAATTCAGCGAAGAGGTCGCGACGATCGCCGCCCCCGGGCGACAGGCCATCGAGCCCGATGAACGGATCTCGACCCTGATGGATGATCTCACCGAGGTCATGAACGAATCCCCGGTCGGTCAGGACCAGGAATGGAACGAGGCCCGAGTCGGCGGTCCTGAGCAGGACGCCGGGCAGGATGCCGGGCAGGATGCCGGGCAGGTGGCCGAATCATCCGAGGGTTTCCTGGCGCGTGCGGCCGTCGGCGGCGGATCCGACGTGGTCCTGCCTGCCGACCCGACAGTTGCAGCGGAATCCGATCATCCCGCGGCTGCCGTCATGGAGGCCCCTTCCCAGCCTTTCCTGCGTTCAGTGGGGGTCCGGAGCATCGGCGAAGTGGAAACGCCCGACCGGTCGGTCCTTGCCACGCCCGTGAACCGTTCGATCGCCGCAGGTATCGGTCCCGACAATCCCAAGGATGATCTCATGGCACCGGCCTACACCAGGAAGTATATGGACTGACATGTCTCTGTGGGAGAGATTCCTCGGCCACCGGCGTAACCGGACTTGTGCCGAAGGTGTCGCACTCCTGGAAAAAGGGCAGTACTCCGCCGCCATCGATCTGCTGCGAGAAGCGTCCCTGGGATCATCCGATCACCCTACCGGTTCCCTGGCTTCATTCCACTTCCGTCAAGCCCTCGTAGCCCAGGGTCGCCGTCTACTGCGAGCAGACGAATATGCCGAAGCCGTTACCTGCTTCGCCGAAGCAGTCAAACTCTGGGACCCGTATCCTGATCTGCACTGTCTCCATGGCGCCGCCCGAGGTTTGAGCGGTGATTGGGACGCGGCCCTGACCGGAGCCCGCACCGCTCTGCGCCGCAATCCCGACTATGCGGAAGCCCGACTCCTGGAAACCGTTGCACTCCAGAAACAGGAGCGGCTGCTCGAGGCCGCCGACAGCCTCAACGCCCTGGTCGAATCCGGCCGGCGGGTGGAGCATTGGTTGATCAACGGCCTGGAGGGAAAGACCCAATTCGAAGCGAATGACCTGCCGTCCAACCTGGCGGCCTTGCTGGTCAATTCCTTGAGCGGCCAATCCGAAAAGGAGGAAGTCGCCGCGGCCGTTGCCCAGTGTCGTGCCGGGCACTGGCAGGAGGGGCTGGACCGGTTTGCCGACCTGGTCAAGAAACGGCCCCGCTACCCTGATTACCGCACCCGGCATGCCGCGGCCCTGTTCCATCTCGGCCACAACCAGGAGGCCCTGACGCAGGTCGAGGCGGCCTTGGCCCTGAACGAAGCATACGGGACGGCGATCAATCTGAAGGGGCTTATCCTGGCCGACGAGGGCCGTCTGCGCGAGGCCCGTGATTTTCTGGCGTCCACTGACCGTTCCGCGGCGGACGTCAAATCAGCCGGAGGCCACGAAGAGCTGTTCGGCGCCTATCTTCGCGGGGTGTTGGAGCTGCTGGCCGGCGAGCCCCGCCGGGTCTTCGAACTCCTGGAGGGATGGAGCGATCTGGCCAAGAACTTCGCCCGGGCGGAATTGCTGCTGGCCGCCGCGGAGGACCTTCTGGACAGGAGGGCTGGTTGCAGCCGACGCTTGTCACTGCTGGTGGAAGAGTGGTCCGCGGAACCCATCTATTTTTTCCTGCTGGCCGGTCATTTTCTGGAGCTTCAGCGCTTCGAGGATGCCGCCGAGGTTCTCGGCCGCTGGCCCGCCGGCTCGCCGGATCCGGACCGGCGGCCTCTGTACCTGGATGCGAATCTCGCTCTCGACCAGGGCCGGGTCCCCGATCTGCCGGAACCCGGCGGGGAGGATGCCCTGCCCACGGAGCGCACGGGCGCCCCGTTCCTCGGGCCGCGAGCCTGGATCTTCCTGACGGCCCGGGCGGAATTGCGGGAGGGCAACGGCGGTCGCGCCTGGCGCATCTGCGAGGATCTGATCACTGCGGGTTTTGCTACCGAAAAGGTCGTCAGGCTGCAGGTGGAGGCGGCCAGCCAGGTGCGGGACGCCGCTCCGAACGGATGGATGCCTCCTGCCGTCCTGCCCGATTCATGTCTGCCGGGGGTCGTACACTACCAGGTCGGCCGGGACGATGGCGACGGTCCGGCAGCCATTCTTGAAAAGTACAGGATGGTTCATCCCGAGCAGGTCAGGGCCCTGTGGTTGAGTCCGGCCTTCTGGTTGGATCCGGTCCGGAGCTGGATCGCCTGACCGGTCGGAATATCTCAGACAGGTTGCTTGGCAGCCGCTGTGGCCAGAAGCTTGTCGACTTCCGCGGACAGTTTATCCAGGTCGTAGGGTTTGCTCATGTACGCATCGGCCTGGTACTGGAATCCACGCACGCGGTTCCGTTCATCCTCGCTGGCGGTGAGTATGAGGATGGGCACATCCTTGGTGTCCGTGATGCTGCGGACCCGCTTCAGGAATCCGAACCCGTCCATGATCGGCATCATGAGATCCAGGATGACACACTCCGGGATCTCGGCCTGGATGGATTGGAATCCCTCGGCGCCGTTCTCTGCCTCGGTGACCTCAAAGCCCCGGCTACCCAGCTGGAGCTTGAGTATGCGGCGTAGATCTGGGTCGTCCTCGACGACCAGGATTCGGGGTTTCGCGACTTCAGTCATGGCAGTATCTTTTCCCTTCCCGGAATGGGGGTGGCCGCCGTGCACATCCCTATCTGCCGCGAGGCGGGGTCGTCCCGGGCAATTGCGCGGGCGACAAATCATGGCCGGGACGGGAACTCCCGGCCGGATATCCTGTTTTTGAGAATCCTGTTACGTTTTCGGCCGTTTGGGCGGCAACTTGAACTCATTCAGAGGTCTGACACTCATGGATTCAACCTCCGGCATCCATTCAGGAGACCCACGGCGGACGGTGACTGGATGGTCCGGCCTGTTCCTGGCCGCGATCGTCTCCATTCTGGCTGCGGTCGTCCTGCCGGCTGGAATTGTCCGGGCCCAGGCCGAGGACGATCCCTGCCGCGCGGGCCCCGATCTTTTCCGGGCCGCCAAATTCGCCGAAGCCCGTACCGCCCTGCTCGCCTGCCTGGAACAGGGCAACGAAAGCGTGGAGATCCTGATGCCGCTGTTGGTTATGGCCGTCAGGGAGGATAGGTTCAGCGAGGGAACGGATTTTGGGCGCCAGGCCGTGGAGATCGCCCCGCAGGATCCCGAGGCCCGCTACTGGTACGGTCGGGCCCTGTTGCGCGACGACCGGATTTCGGAGGCCAAGGAGCAGTGGGAACTGGGCCTGCAGCTGTCGGTGAATCATTTGGGCATCCTCGAGGGTCTGGCCCGCATGGCCCTGGCTGAGGATGAATACGCCAAAGCCTACCAGCTTCTCAGTCAACTGCAGAGGCAAGGCATGAACGATCCCTGGCTGAACCGTTTGATGGCGGACATCGCAGCCGGCAAGGGTTTGTGG
Source organism: uncultured bacterium (assembly GCA_965371575.1). GTDB lineage: Bacteria > Krumholzibacteriota > Krumholzibacteriia > LZORAL124-64-63 > LZORAL124-64-63 > JAGLCY01. The sequence goes on along the minus strand of CBDUYZ010000004.1, from coordinate 2,643 downwards.
AAACAGTCCCTGGGGCATCTGGAACAGGCGATGGCCCAGGAGGACCCCAGCCTGCAGGATTTCATGACCGCCTATGAGCTGAGCATTCTCACGGGCGACATGCAGGGCGCCGTGGAATTCTGCCGCCTTGCGGTGGCCCTGGAGCCGGGGCCCGTGTCCTACGGTGGGCTTGGGGAGGCTTTTTTCGCCGTCGAGGAAATGGATTCAGCCCTGGTCTATCTGCGTCTGGCCGTCGAGCAGGCGCCCAACGCTTCCCGCTACCGATTCAATCTGGCCAATGCGCTGGAGGTGTCCGGCATGGTCGAGGAGGCCGACGCCCATTTCCGCGCATTCCTGGCCGCGGTTCCCGATGATCCGGTGGGGCATTTCAACTACGGGATCCACCTGGACAAGCTCGGCCGATCCGAGGAAGCCCTGGCGGAGATTACCCGAGCCATCGAATTGAAGCCCGACATGCTGACTGCCCGGGTGGTGAAGGCCCAGATCCTGGAGGAGATGGGCCGGTGGGACGAGGCCCTGGAGGTGGTGATTGGTCTGAACGATGTCGATGAGGCCAACACCGCGGAGTTGAATGCCTGGCAGGAGAGGATTCGCCTCCAGCGGGACGCCTCCCTGAGCGCGGTCAGCGAGGGGAAGATCCATCTGCTGCACATGATCCTGGGTAGCCAGCAGATCCTGGAGATGGTCACCGAGGAATTGGTCGCCGGGGTTGCCTTCACCACGCTGGCGGTGCGATTTTCCTCGGGCGCGGGCGCGGCCAGGGGTGGGGATATCGGCTGGATCAATCCCGCCGACATGGTGGAGCCCATGAAATCGGTCATCATGGGGCTGGCCATCAACGAAACAAGCCCCCCGGTTGAAGCCGGAGGGCTGTATCATATCTTCAAGAGGATTCCCTAGAATGGGCTCTTGCCCGGCACCGTCTTCCCGCGGGTCATCGCCGCCGGCCATCGTCAACAGGTGCTCAGACGACCTTCTTGACGTTGCCTGTACGGATGCAGCGGGTGCACACATAGCCGCGGCGCACCTTGCCGTCCATCTCGAACCTGATTTTCTGCAGATTGGGCAGCCAACGGTGACGGGTCAGATTGTGAGCGTGGCTCACCCTGTTCCCGTACTGGGGCCCTTTGTCGCAGATAGAGCACTTCCTGCTCATGGGGTTCCTCCTAGGAGTTGAATTCACAGGTCCGGCAATTTAACATCTGATCCACAGGTCAGCAAGTAATTATCTTCTCAAGCCGGGTGGAGCTCATGAATCCGGAATTCAACCAGGACACTCCGGTCCAATTCCTGAAATCGGTCGGCCCGGCCAGGGCGCGCGCGCTGACCCGGCTGGGGATCGAAACCGTCGGCGACTTGCTGGCCCACTATCCCCGCCGTTATTTCGACCGCAGCTCGGCGGTGCCCATCCGGAGTCTGCAGCCGGGGCAGGATGTGACGGTCCAGGGCGAGATCCTGACCGTCAGCGAGAGGCGGACCCGTCGCGGCGGCAGCCTGCTCACCGTGACCCTCGGTGACGACACCGGGGTCCTGTTCTGCGTCTGGTTCAACCAGAAGTTTCTACTGAAGCAGTTCAAATCGGGCAGGAAGATGATGGTCAGCGGCGTGGTTCAGATGCACGGAAGCCGGGCCCAGGTGGCGCATCCTGATTTCGAGGTGTTCGGGACCGCCGCCAGGGATAACGAAGCGAGCCCTGGCCTGCACACCGGCCGGATGGTGCCTGTCTACGGCCTGACCTCGGGCGTGGGCCAGTACTGGCTGCGCGGCCTCGTTCATCAGGCCCTGACCAGGATGCAGGATCTCCATGTGGACCCCCTGCCGGGTTATCTGCGCACGGCCCACGGTTTTCCGGACCGGCGCCGGGCTATTGAGGACATTCACTTCCCTTCCGGCCAACCGGGCCTGGAAGCTGCCCGCAACAGGTTGGTTTATGAGGAACTGTTCACCATCCAGATCCTGATGGCGCTGCGCCGGGAATCACGCCGGGGGCTGGCAGGGGTGAAGCTGAACAAACCGGGCGACCTGACCACCAACCTCGTCGAGGGCCTGCCTTTCCGGTTGACCGGCGCCCAGCGCCGGGTGCTGAAGGAAATCCTGGCCGACATGCGTTCCGGGCGGTCGATGCACCGCCTGCTGCAGGGGGACGTGGGTTCGGGCAAGACCCTGGTGGCCCTCATCGCGGCCCTGTTCGTCATCGAACAGGGACATCAGGCGTTGATCATGGCGCCCACCGAGGTGCTGGCCCGCCAGCACGGCAAAACACTTTCCCGGCTCTGCGATCCCCTTGGCGTCGGCGTGGAAACCTTGACCGGTGGGACCGGTGCCGCGGACCGGCGGAGCATCCTGGCCGGAGTGGCCGCCGGGGAGATCGATCTTCTGGTGGGGACCCACGCCGTGATCCAGGACGACGTCAGGATCCCCCGCCTGGCCCTGGCCGTGATCGATGAGCAGCACAGGTTCGGGGTCCGCCAACGGGGGCGGTCCGGCGCCGCGACGGAGGTGGGTGAACCGGTCCACGTGCTGGTCATGAGCGCCACGCCGATTCCGCGCAGTCTTTCCCTGACCCTGTACGGGGATCTCGATCTGTCCATCATCGACGAACTGCCGGCCGGCCGACGGCCCATTACCACCAGACTCGTACGT
>CBDUYZ010000003.1:0-29171 GCA_965371575.1 uncultured bacterium | reverse complement strand
TTGATGGCGTAGATCTCCTTGTTCTCGTCGAGTAGCCGGTAGACTCCTTCGACCGAAGGTGCTTCAGCGACGCCGGACTTGGAAAATTCGACCCAGGGTGCGGGTGGATGGGGATTTTGGCGCAAGGCGAGCCGCAAGTCGCAGCGCAGGCAGCGATTCGCCTCGGCGATTGCGTCATCAGCGGGATAGCCAACTTCGATCAGGTCGAAACCGGCGGCAGCGGCAGCTGGTTCCAGATGTTTGAACGCCGTCCGAGCCAGTGAGGTGAAATCGGTCTGCATATCCAGGCGGTTGTCGAGCACCGTTTCGTCGAGCAGATCGAAAGACAGGTCGCCGTCACCACCGAGCGAACAATCGATAGCTGCGGCGGCACGACGGCCCTGGGTAACCGCATCGACGACCGAAGCCGGTCCCGAAACCACCTCGCCTCCGGCGTAAATTCCTGCCGACGCGATCTGCAGGGTGTTGTTGTCGGTCTTGAGGGTCCCGCCGCTGATCTCGATACCATCGACGTTGCTGAGAAAATCGAGTGCCGCGTCCTGGCCGATGGCCACAAGCACGCGATCCGCCGGCTGGCTCGTCGTCACGGTCTCGTCGAACTCGGGCGCAAATCTTCCCGCGTCGTCGAACACGGAGACACACTTGCGGAAATCAATCTGTTCGACCTTGCCCTCGCCGACGATCTGCGCCGGCCCCCATCCCGGGTGAATGATCACTCCCTCGTTCGCGGCGTCGCCGACCTCCCAGTCGTGGGCAGGCATCTGGCCGCGCTCCTCCAGGCAATACAGGTGCACTTCGGCCGGATTGAGACGCAGTGCTGTACGGGCGACATCGATGGCAACGTTGCCGCCGCCGATGACCACGACCGTTTCGCCGGCGAGGCGGCCACCGGAACTGTCACCTTCCCCGCTTGTCGCCAGCCTTTTGAGTAGAGCCAGCCCGTCCTCGACCCCGGGCAAATCAACGCCGGGACAGGGCAGCCTCTTGGCGCGCCGGGCGCCGGCGGCGACCAGCACTGCATCGTGTCTGTCACGGAACTGCTGCCATTTCAGGTCCTTGCCGATCTCGACACCGAGCTTGAATTCGACGCCGAGACTCGCCACGTCGGCCACATCCGCTGCAAGGGCATCGCGGTCGAGGCGATATTTGGGTAAGCCGTTGTAAAGCCAACCGCCGGCAACCGGCAAGGCGTCGTAAACGAGCACCGCGTGACCTTTCAGACGCAGGAACCAGGCCGCGCTCAATCCCGTGGGCCCGGCGCCGACGATGCCGACCTTTTTGCCGGTGTCCACGGCGGCAGGCAGATGGGACCGCCAGAGCGGCTCGACCGTTTGCTTACCCGCCTGCTTGCCGTCTTGATCGCCGGCATGTTCCACCGCGGCGCGTTTCAGAGCGCAGATGGCCAGCGGTTCGGAACCCAGTTCACCGCGCAGACAGACTTTCTCGCAGGGATGGAAACACACCTGGCCCAGAACCCTGGGCAGCGGTGCCATTCGGCGGACGACCGCCTCGGCGCGCGCAAATTCGCCGCGACGGATTTCACGCAGGTAACGTGGGATGTCGATCTCCGCCGGACATCCGGCCACGCACGGCGCCACACGCGTGCCGTCCAGGCGCGGCTGATCCATTTTCAGCCGCAGGGCGCCGGTCGGGCAGACCTCCACGCAGCTCAGGCACCAGTGGCAGCCGGAGGCCTCGAGGGTTTCGGCGCGAGTGCCCACGCTGGGTAGGCCATTCTCGTCGAGAACGAAGCCCAGGGCGTCGATCTGCCTGATCTCGCGGCACATTCGCACGCAGCGCAGGCAGCCTATGCACAGGTCGTGCTCCCTGATGATCAATGGCTCCTGGTCGACTTTCGGTGTTCCGGAGGGCCGGTAACGAGGCGTATCGTTGGGGATGCCGACGAACTCCGCGACCCGCCGCAGTTCGCAGTCGTGGAACAGGGAGCAGCAGCGCTCGGGCTTATCCACGTTCGTGGAGCACGGTTCCAGGGAACAGCCGGCTCGCTGTGCGCACTGTACGCACGCATGGGGGTGATGAATGAAGATCCGCCTGAGGGCGTTTTTGCGCTGGCGGTCGATCTCCGGGCCGGCCGTGGTCACGGACATACCGTCGATCACGGGGGTGTCGCAGGCGCGGACAGCCGCTTCGCCGGAGGGAGTAGCGATCTCCACCAGGCACAACCCACAGCCCGCGAATTCGCTTTTCCCCTGGCCGGGTACACGCCGCGGTCCTTGCCACACCTCGGACCAGGGTTCGAGCCGCGCGGGGTCTGTAGTCGGCAAATCAGGGTGGGAACACAGGCGCGGGATGTAGATCTCCGCCGCATCGGCGGCGGCCAGGATCGTCGTTCCCACAGCCGCTTCGAGCTCGATTCCGTCGATGGTCAATCTGGCCTTCTCGTCGGTCATCTCGAAGCGCCCCGCAACGGAAATGAGGGAATTACCAGGAATGTTTCAGCGCCTTCGGCCGGCAAGCTGTTTCACACGGCAACGGCGGCCGGTCGCAACCCGGTTTGCAGGCGGCGCAGGAGTACTTGATCTGTTTGCGGTGTGCCTCGGCGACCGCGGCGACCTCGTCGTCGTAGTCGTCCTCGATGATCTCGAGGACCTGCTCGGGGCACGCAGCCACACAAGCGTGATCGGGGCAATCGATACACTTGTCCGTGTCGATGGTGATGTAGAACTCGCCGGCGCCGTCCTTGTAACCGTAATTCGCCAACATGGAAAACCTCCTCGACCGATCCGGACCAGCTAACCGCTCGCCTTGGCCCGCTTCTTCTTCAGCAGGTTCTGTGCAAAGAGAGCGCCGCCCAGAGCGCCGGCGATCTGGGTGTCCAACGACGCTTCCAGCGCCTCGACGCCGATTTCCTGCTCCAGACGCTTGACCACGCCCTTGTTCTTGGCGATGCCGCCGGTGATGGCGAACTTCTCCTCCACGCCCACCTGCTCGAGCAGGGTAACGACCCGATGGGCCATCGCCGAGCAATAGGCGGCCAGTACCATGCTCTTGGACCAGCCCTCGCGCAGCAATCCGGTCGCCTCGCTCTTGGCGAAGACCACGCAGGTGCTCGAGACCGGCGGCGGCTCTTCCTCGATATCGAAGGACATGGCGCCCACGTCGCCGATGGGCACGGCGAGCAGGTCGGCAAAGACCTCCATGCCGCGGCCGGTGCCGGCGGCGCACTTGTCGTTCATCACAAAAGAGGTGACCTTGCCCCGTTCGTCGCAGCGGATCACCTTGCAGTCCTGTCCGCCCATGTCCAGCACAGTCCGCACTTCTGGTCCGTACATGAAATTGGCGCCCCGCGCGTGGCAGGCGATCTCGGTGATGGCCTTGCCCGAAAAGGGCACATTCACCCGGCCGTAGCCGGTTCCCACGCAGAAGCCGATATCGTCCTGGGTGATGCCGGTCTCCTCGGTGACCCAGCCCATGACGTTGTTCGCGCTGTCGGGGCTGTTCGAGCCGGTGCGCGTGCTGGCGTAAGCGTATAGCTTGCCGTCGACCACGATGACCGCCTGGGACGAGACGGAGCCCACGTCCACGCCGGCGGTTACCAGGTCACCGTCCCGCCAGTCTATTTTCTCGTCATGCCAACGGGATTCTTCCCAGCGCCAGTATTCAGTCATTGTATCCATTTCCTTCCTGCTGGAGGCGCAGGAGCCGGCAGCCCTGGGCGCCGGCGTATCCACGCCAGGTTCGACCCTATTGCTCGGCGGCGGCCAGAGCCGCGCCGAAGGCGCCGAAGAACTCGGGATCCTCCGGTACGATGACCTCGCACTCCAGAGCCCGGTTGAGTGAATCCACGAAACCCGGGTTATGGGCCACGCCGCCGATGAAGACCACGTCCGGCTCGAAGCCCACCTTCTTGGCCAGCGAAACGATGCGGCTGGCGATGGCGTCGTGGACCGAGCGGGCGATGTCCTCCTTCGGCGTCTTGGCGTGCAGGAGCGAGACCACCTCAGACTCGGCGAATACCGCGCACTGCGCGTTCATGGGCGTGGGGCAGGTGGACAGCAGAGACATGGCCCCCAGTTCCTCCACCTTCACCTCCAGGGCTCGGCCCATGGCCTCGCAGAAGGCGCCCGCGCCGGCGGCGCATTTCTCGTTCAGGGCGAAGTCGAGGACCTTGCCCTCGGCGGTGCAGCGGATGGCCCGGCCCTCCTCGGCGCCCACGTCGATCACGGTGCGTACATCCGGATAGAGGACGTGGGCGGCCTTGGCGCCGCTACCCACCTCGGTGATGTTCTTCTCGGTAAAGGGCGCGTTCTTGCGGCCGGCGCCAGTGGCGAAGATCTCCTGGACCTCGTCCCGGCCGATACCAGCCTGCTCAAGGGCGGCGGCGAAGACCTGTTCGGCGACCTCCCGGCTCGCAAAACCGGCCAATTCGATACCCTTGCCGATGATCTGGCCGTCCTTGAGGATCACCACCTTGACGGTCTTGGATCCCATGTCGATTCCGGCAGTTATCATGAATCTCTCCTCAATTCTGCTTGATGCCCCTCAGTTTTGTTTGATACCAAGGGTTTCCATGAACGCATCGACGCGGGCCATGGTCTTGGGCAGGTCGAATTCCCGTTCGTCGCCCATGTTGCCCTCGAAGGTCATCACAGGATAACCTGCCTCGATCAGGCCGAGGCGGTTCTCGGCGATGCCTATGCTCAGACCCTCGCAGCCGCGGTTGTAATGGAGCATTACCCCATCCAGACTCCACTCCTTGGCAAGACGCACCATCATGTCGGTCTTCAGGTGCGGCGAGTAGAAGTGTTGCCACTCGGGTTTGCTCAGGTTCCAGTCGGTCAGGATGCGCAGCGCCTGGTCGCGCGTGGTGATCTCGATGCCCTGCTCCATCGGCGTGGTGCGCGGCCCCCAGGTGCCGTCGGGCTTGACCTCGAACATGCCGATCAGGCCAAAGGTATAGAGGGAGCCCACCGACACGGCGCCGAACTCCTCCAGATAGCGGAATAGGCTCAGGAAGCCCCACGGCGGCTGGGTGTCGGACATCAGCCGGCAACGCTCGTTGGCCACGGCGGCGATGTTGTTTTCCACCCGCCACTTGACCTCGTCCCGCAGTTCCTCGTAGAAGTCCGCCACGATCTTGGAATGCTTCATGAGGGTGCCCAGGACGTAGAGGGCGTACATGGTCTTTTCCTCGAGCGGGGCGGGCACGGCCTTGTTCAGGCAGGAGATCTCGGCCCAGAGGGCCGTGGCGCGGAACTCCTGCTTGACCGCCTCGATGAGTAGATCATCGTTGTACTCGCGGCCGGTGGCCTTCTCGAGAAACTCGATACCGTCGTGCATCTGGCCCACGATGTAGTCGATCTTGTGCTCGTTCACCTCGTGGTAGGGCCCCACGGACACGTCGATGCAGAAGCTGGGGATGCCCTTTTCCAGATCACAGACCACCTGGTACCACTTGGCGTGGCTACAGCAGATGTGGTCCTGCCAGATGAAATCCGGAATGGGGAAAGGGCCGCCGAAGGCGTACTCGTTGAGCAGGATAGAACCCCAGTAGTTACGCATATAGGAACAGAGATCCCGGGCGTAACCCGCCTTTTCCGTGGCCTCCATGCAGCGCAGAGAGAAAGCCTTGTCCGCGGCGATGGAAGCGCCGTAGGGCTCGCTGGTGATGCTCCAGACGTCCTCGCCCAGCCCGCAGGGAATGGCGCTGAAGGTCCAGGCGCCGCCGGCCCACCGCAGTCCGCCCTTCTCGTGTGCCTGGGCATAGTCCCGGTAATAGTTCTGCCGGATCTCCTTGGCCTTGCTCCAGCATTCGAGGGGAGCGGTCTTGTAGATTGCCTTAGCTGCCATCGTACATCTCCTATCAGTCGAAAAGATCCTCGTCGCCGATCATCTCGACGAAGGCTTCCACCCGTACCTTGAATTGACCGACCGGGACGGTGACGTCGAGTTCCAGGAAGAGCGACGGCACGCCGACCGCATCGAGCTGCTTGCGGATCTCGGTGTTGTCCAGCTCGTGGGGATCGCAGAACTTCTGCTGGATGACCACGGCGCCGTCCGCACGCCAGTCCTTGGCCAGCTGGAGAATGTGTTTGATCCGCTTGCGTTCCTCCCAATCCTTGGTGGGGCAGGGCACGCGGTCGATATAGCGCTTGGCGACGGCCTCCAGGCGGTTTTCCAGGGGTTCGACCTCGTTCCAGAAATAGCGCGTTCCGGTGCAGTGATCATCCGTGACGATGGTGGCGCCGCAGGACTCGACCATGCCCAGGAACTTGATGTCGTCATCCTCGCTGCCGATGACAATCAAGCGCACGCCCGTGTCGCGGTCGCCGCCGCTGCGTCCGGGCAGCTCGCTCAACAGGCGCTTGAGTTCCTCGTTGTGCTCGGCCTTGTCCATCATCTGGCCGGCCATGGTCATCTCCATGGCCTCTTCGCCGGTCAGGGGAGGGTTGTCACCCTTGCGCAGTTCGTAGACCTCGTGCATCAGGCGGCGGTTCTCGTTGTAGACGGCGATGGCAGCGTCCAGCTTCTCATCGGTGATCCGGACGTCGGTCCATTCCTCGACCTTTTCCTTGAAGGTTTCCAGTTCACCGGTCAGGTAGGGCAACGCCCGGGGACTCTGCACCTTGTGCGGCATGCAGAGGTAGTAGTCGAATTCCAGGGGTCTGTGCTTGACCCAGGAGGTGTAGGCCTGCCGGATGTGCAGGCACGACTGGGAGATCATCAAACCGTTGAGGTAGTCGTAACGGTTCTTCAGGCCCTGGGCCAGGCAATCCCGGCAGAAGGGACAGAACATGCCGAAGATGTGGGGCTCGGTCACATCCTGGGGCTCGTGGCTGCCCAGGATGCGCACCGGAAGGACTCCGGCGGCGTAGAGGATCTCTTCGGGCACATAGGTGCAGAAGTATCCCATCACCTTGCCACCGGTGCGTTCTTGCCACGCCTTGGCATATTCATGGCGGTTTTGTTCGGTTTCCCGCAGTTTGGTGAACATTCCTGTTACTCCTCGCGAGCTAAAACACTTATGTCACTTTTTTGTGTTTCGTTCGCCACGGGCCATTCCTTGCTGGCGATATTTAAACGAACGTTCGACCTGTTGATGTGCGATCGCCAGAACCGTCGAGCAGTTTATGGCAGTCAATGGGGATCTCTCCGTTGCCGCGTTGGAGTGAACTATGTTCAAATCCAACAAGTTAGACCAGTCGAACAATCGTTCGAAATGTATTGTAGCGAAGCAGAACGACGGTGTCAATCGGAATGAGGCGCTCGTGAAAAAGCCGGACGGGACGGGATCACCAGCCCCAATGGCCCTCGATCTTCAAATGACCGCGGAAGAGCCGGGCTGCCTCGCCATACTCGCGAACCGAGTCGCCGTCGTAGACGAAGGTGGCCCGCTCGTCGCAAACGCGACTGAACAGGATAATGGCGGGGTGCTGGTCGGGCTTGTCGGTGTCGACCATCTTCAGCTCGGTGAAATGGTTCATAGTCTCACTGGTCAGGGACTCCGAGCACACCGGACAGTGGAAGTCGACCTTATCGCCGGCCTCGACCCGGCTGCAGAACCCCTTATCGCAGATCAGCTTGAAGTCGCCGAGTTTCGAACTCATGAGCACCAGCCCACGTTGCTCCCCGAAGGTTGCGGCGAGAACCACACGAACGTTCGGATTCAGGACGCAGTTGCAATGGGTACAGCGGTACTCTAAGGGCATGGCCGACGACCTTTCGGAATTATGGGCCCGGGCGCCGGCGATGCCAGGTCCGGGAGGGTCATGACGCGGATTCGATGATCAGGGCATTTCCCTGGCCGCCGCCGATGCACATAGTCACCAGACCGTAACGTTCTCCTTTTCGACGCAAGGCATAGGCGCAGGTCAGTGTCAGGACCGCGCCGGTGGCCCCGAGGGGGTGGCCCATCGCGATGGCGTTGCCCATGGGGTTGATCTTCTCGGGATCGATGCCCATGTCCTCGAAGTCCCGGATGCAGGCAAGGGCCTGGGGTGCGAAAGCCTCGTTGAGCTCCACGTGATCGATGTCGCCGCCGGTGAGGCCGGCCTGCGCCAGGGCGTTCCTTGTCGCTGGTACCGGACCCCAGCCCATGATCACCGGGTCGCAGGCCGCGGTGCCCACGCTCACGATGCGGGCCAGGGGTTTCAGATCGTGGGCTTCGGCATCCGACTCGAAGCCCAGAACCATGGCCGCCGCCCCGTCGACCACCGCGCTGGCATTGCCGGCGGTGATGATGCCGCCCGCCTCGAAGGCGGAACGTAGTCGGGCCATCTTGGCCAGGCTGATGTCGTCCATGATGTGGGTGTCGTGCTGGACGACGGTATCAGGAGCACCGCCGGTGCCCGGTACAGTGACCGGAACTATCTCCTCGTCGAACCAGCCAGCGTTGCGGGCGGCCTTGGCGTTCATGTGTGAGCGATAACCGAACTCATCGGCTTGCTCACGGGTTATTTCGTAGCGCCGACCGAGCTCCTCGGCGGTGTTGGCCATGCCCATCGCGGCGCCGGGATCGTAGAGGCCGAGCAGCAGGGTGTCCTGCAGCATCGTACCACGGGGCAGCCCCTTCGGGTCTAAGGGACCGTATTTCTGCACGCCTTCGCCCACCTTCTTGCCGCGCATCTCGTACACGCTGAATGGGTACTGCATGCTCTCGCCGCCACCGACCACCAGAAACGGCCGCTTGCGATCGTGGCGCACGCCGGCCAGCAGGTGCTCCATGCCCACGGCCACCGCCTCGACGCCGCTGCCGCAGATGCGTGCCACGGTCAGCGCCGGCACGTCGTCCGCCAGACCGCCGCGCCAGGCCATGCCCTGAGCGCCGTAGATGCTGTCGCGGTGACTGTGAGACGCCATGCCCATGACCACGTGGCCGACGAGCCCCCGGTCCACGGGGGTGTCGTCGAGGGTGGCTGCAATGGCGAACCCGCCGAGGGCGGTCGTCGAGAAGCGGTCGAAGAGCCCCGGTTCGCGGTTGTTGATCAGGATGTCGGCCCGCGGGGTGCGGCGGGCGCCGTCAAGGATGACGATGGCTCGGTCCTTGGTCATGCTCATCTCCCGTCTACTCGTGCATGAAGACCGCGGGCACCCGGGGTCCGTTCTGTATGAAGTTGGTCATGCCGATGTCGTAGTCGACCGTTTCCTTGCAACGGGCGAAGCCCAGGGCCTCGGTTTCCAGCCCCGCCTCCAGGTCCTGCCGCAGGCCCGCGAACACCACGTCGGTGAGGATGCGGTCGATCGCGAGGGAGCGGTGGCCGAGGTCGATGGCCGGCAGCAGATCCGGCACCTCGATCGGTGCGGGGTCCAACGGGACGATCACGCCGCCCTCGGCGAGGTGGCGGCGGATCAGGCTCTTGGCCGCGGCCACCGGATCGGCGGTCGGCTCGTCGGTCGCCCAGCCCCAGGCGCAGGCCTCGGCGGCGCGAATGGTGCGGGCGGTGCGCAGCAGCTCGGCCGCACGTTCCAGACCCACCAGGCGCGGCAGTCGCTGGGTGCCTCCGTAGCCGGGGATGATGCCGAGGTTGACCTCCGGCTGTCCGAGCATTAGACCTGGCCCGACCACCCGCGCGTGGCAGGCCATGGAAAGCTCGGAACCACCGCCCAGGACAGGACCGTTCACGGCGGCCACGACCGGCTTGGGTAATTTCTCGATGCCGCGCAGAACCCGTTGGCCGTGACGGCATTTGTCAGCGGCCGCTTCGGGTGTCGTCAGGGCGGCCAGCTCGTTGATGTCGGCCCCGGCCAGCGAGCCGCCGTAGCTGGTCAGCACCACGCCAGCGACTTGATCGTCACGACCCAATTCGGCGAAAACATCGGCCAACTCGTTCATGGTGCGTTCGTCGAGAGCGTTGAGCACCTCGGGACGGTGGACAGTTACCACGGCCAGCTCGCCGTCGCGCTCGACCTTCACGTTGCGGTTGAAGTCAGCCAGAGATCCATCGGTGATGCTCCGGGAAACCTCGAAGCCCGGGTTGGCCGCCGCGTAGGCCGTGCAAATCTCGCGGACGCGCTCGGCGCCCAGCTCCGCGGCCAGATCCAACAGGCCTGAGGAGAAGCCCAAGGCATTGCGTGTGAGCCAGTTAAGGTCGGCGGGATCGCAGATGTCGTGGTCGACCACGAAGTACGCGCGGCCCAGGAGTACGGCCAGGATGCGGTCGAGCACCGTTCTGCCGAGAGTCTCGTCGTAGGCGGATTCGCCGGGATTTTCATGGTCGAGCCAGGGCGTGTTGGCCTGGGTGGAGAACACTTCGGGCGGTGTGAACCAGGGTGACCCGGTATCGGCCTCCTCCATCAGCTTCAGGCACTTGACGTTCAACAGGTTGCCACGAGTGAGGTCCATGACGTTGAACGGACCGCCGCCACCGATGGCGTCGTTGACGATGCGGTCAACCTGTTCGACCGTGGCCAACCCCTCGGTATGGATTCGGGCGGCCTCTGCGCAGTAGTTGCAGAAGATGTCATCGGCTGCGAAGCAGGGTGCGTCCGAGGTGATGACCGGAACCTTGCCCAAACGCTTCAGCGTGGAGATCATGCGCTCGCTGTAGGTTGCGTCCTCGGACAGCACCACCTCGATGGGCATGGCGCGCCAGGCGGGAAAGAAAGGGTGGTTCACGAAGCAGCGCTGGGGCCGGCGAGTGTCGGCGGCGATCCGGGAGCGAGGCAGGCCGCTGGTGGCGAAGCCGATCAGGCAATCGTCACCCACGACGGCTTCCAGGTTCCGCAGAATGACCTTCTTGGTCGCCAAGTCCTCGGTGGCGGCCTCGAGTACGTACTCACAGGAGGCCAGATCCGCCAACTCGAGGGTCGGTTTCAGGGCCTCCTCTATGGCCGCGGCCGCCTTGGGGTTGAGCTTGCCGCGGGCCACACCCTTGGCCACGTAGCCCTTGATGCGGGCTACACCGGCGTCAAGGGCCTCCTGCTTGATGTCGTGGAGGTAGACCTGCGCTCCGGGGACACCGGCGAGGGCGGAGACGAAGCCGTAGGCCAGATCAGGACCGATGGAGCCGGAGCCGATGACGCCGACGATCATGGAGGACCTCCCGGAAGAAATAAGGACGAACGACCGATCGAAATGATGATAAGGTCACCAAACCTCTCGGACCTGGTGCCGATCAGCCGAACAGGTTGAAAAACGTATTCTTGCATTCCAGCGGCGTGAATTCAACCCCAAATAAGGCATTTGCCGCCCTGGAGCCTCCGGGAATTCAGAGTGAAAAGAAGGCCCTGGTGGTGGTAGAATGTCGGGAACCCGATGAGGAGAAGTCATGTCAAACAAGCAGGACAGCGCCATCAAGAAGATCGAGGCCACGGGCCTCATGCGGAAACTCATGGGAGCCTACTTCCAGGATATCGACCAGGCCGCCCGCACCGGTGACCGCAAGATAGCCTGGTGCACCAGCGTGGGCCCCGCCGAGTTGCTGCGGTCGTTCGGTTTCCTGGTATATTTCCCCGAGAACCACGGCGCCATACTCGGCTCGTCGCGCATGGCGTCCGACCTGATTCCCGCCGCCAACGCCCGGGGCTACTCGCCGGACATCTGCAGCTACCTGACCAGCGACGTGGGCGCCTATCTCAAGCAGCAGACTCCGCTGGTCAAGGCCTTCGGCATGGCCGGCATCCCCCGGGCCGACCTGCTCGTCTACAACACCAACCAGTGCCGGGATGTACAGGACTGGTTGGCCTTCTACCAGCGTGAGTGGGGCGTGCCGTTGATCGGCATCGACACCCAACGCGGCCTCGGCGACATCACGCGCGACCACCTCGACGGGCTCATCGCCCAGCACAAGGCCCTGATCCCTACCCTGGAGAAAATCTCGGGCCAAGCTTTCGACCTCGATCGTCTCAAGGAGGTCATGGCCTCGTCGTATCGCTGCACGCTGCTCTGGAAAAAGGTCCTGCATCTGGCCGCCCACGTCCCCAGCCCCATCACCTTCTTCGACAGCACCATCCACCTGGGACCGGCCGTGGTCCTGCGCGGCACTTCCGAGGCCGAGCAGTACTACGAGGTGCTCATCGCCGAGCTCGAGCAGCGCATTGCCAATGGCGTGGCGGCCGTAGACAATGAGCGTCACCGCTACTACTGGGAGGGCATGCCCGTCTGGGGCAAACTGCGCGATCACGCCGAGTTGTTCGCGGCCGAGGGCGCCTGCGTCGTGGCATCGACCTACTGCAACAGCTGGATCTTCGAGCCCCTGGGCTGTGACGACCCCTTCGAGGGCATGGCCCGCTCCTACACCGAGCTGTTCATAGTGCGCGGCGAGGACTACAAGGAACAGTACCTGAAGACGATGTTCGAGACCTACGGCATTGACGGCATGATCTACCACGACGCCAAGACCTGCCCCAACAACTCGAATTGCCGCTATGGTATGCCCCAGCGGCTCAGGCAACAGACGGGCGTGCCCTACGTGACCATCAACGGTGACCTGAACGATCTGCGTCTCTACTCCGAGGAACAGGCCCGCACCCAGTTCGAGGCGCTGGGGGAACAGCTGCGGGAGGACGCATGAGAGACTTTTTCTGTGGTGTGGACATCGGCGCTTCGGCCACCAAGGTGGTTCTGGTGGACGGCGACGGGAATGCAGTGGCCCGGGTGGTCCAACCATCCGGCGTGGACTACGTCGCGACGGCCCGCGCCTGTCTACAGCAGGCGGCCGCCGAAGTCGGCCTCACCGGGGCGCCTGCGGTCACGGTGTCCACCGGCTACGGCCGCGGCAACGTGGACTTCGCCAGGGAGACCCGCACCGAGATCCACTGCCACGGCATCGGCTGCTTCCACCTGTTGGGCAGGGCCATCTCGATCATCGATATCGGGGGGCAGGACAACAAGATCATCCACATCGATGACCGGGGGAAGCGCCTCGATTTCAAGATGAACCGCAAGTGCGCCGCCGGCACCGGCGCCTTTATCGAGGAAATCGCCTTGCGGCTCGACCTGGACATCGGCGAGCTCGACGCCCTGGCCACCGCCGCCGAAAAGACCGTGCGCCTGGGCAGCTTTTGCACCGTCTTCTCCAAAACGGAAATCCTCTCCCACCTGCGCAACGGGGAGGCGGTCGAGGGTATCGTGCGCGGTGCCTTCGAGTCGGTGGTCGAGCGCATCGTGGAGATGGATCCGCTCGACGGTCTGGTCGTGGCTACCGGCGGCGTCGTGGCCCACAATCCGATCATCGTGAAGATCATTGCAGAACGGCTCGGCAGCGAGGTGATTGTGCCCGAGGCTCCCCAATTCACCGGGGCTCTCGGCGCCGCCTTGACCGCCCGCTCGTTGAATAACCAAAATCGCACCAACTGAAAGGGAGCAGGATGCTGGACGGACTATTCAGGCCCCGAGCCATTGCCGTGATCGGCGCCTCGGCGAACCCCTACTCTATCGGTCACATCGTGGTGCGCAACCTCGTGCAGTACGGGTTCAATGGCCCGGTCTTCCCCGTCAATCCCAAGGGCGGGGTGATCCGCAGCATGCAGGCCTACTCGTCGATACTCGACGTGCCCGGCGACGTGGACCTGGTCAACATCTCCATCCGGAACGTCTTTGTGCCGAAAGTCCTCGAGGAATGCGGAAAAAAGGGCGTCAAGTTCGCCATCGTGCA
The DNA here is from genome assembly GCA_965371575.1 of uncultured bacterium. Classification (GTDB taxonomy): domain Bacteria; phylum Krumholzibacteriota; class Krumholzibacteriia; order LZORAL124-64-63; family LZORAL124-64-63; genus JAGLCY01. The sequence goes on along the minus strand of CBDUYZ010000003.1, from coordinate 15,615 downwards.
CTCGGCCGGCTTCAAGGAGGTCGGGCCCGAGGGGGAAGCCCTTGAACGCGAGATGGTGGAAACGGCCCATCGCAACGGCATTCGCATCTTCGGCCCCAACAGCCAGGGCATCCAGAACGCCGATCCCGACGTGTCGGTCTACGCCAACTTCACTTTCGTGCCCCAGAAGCCGGGTAACGTGTCGATCGTCGCCCAGGGCGGCGGCATGGGGGAAATGCTCAAGCTCCACCTGCATAACGTGGGATTGGGCCACCGGATGTACTGTAGCTACGGCAACGAGTGCGACTTGACGATGCCCGAGATCCTGACCTACTACGGACAGGACGAGGGTACCCGGGTCATCATGATGCAGACCGAAAGTTTCAAGGACCCGCGGGCGTTCCTCGAAGCAGCGGTGGCCATCACGCCGCACAAGCCGATCCTCGCCATCAAGGCCGGGCGTACGGATGAGGGTTCGGTGGCCGTCTCCTCGCACACCGGAACGCTGGTGAACCAGGCGACCATGGCCGAGGCCATGTACCGCAAGGCCGGCGTCGTGCAGTTCACCGACACCCACGAGATGATCAAGGCAGCCATTGCGATGTCGACCCAGGATCCGCCGCCGGGCAACCGCATCGGCATCATCACCAACACGGGCGGGCCGGGTATTCAGGCCGTTGATGAGTCTGTGGGCCGGGGACTCGAGCTGGCGAAGTGGTCGGAGGCTGGAACTGCTCAACTGAAAGAGGCTCTCTTTGCCGAAGCCAGTCTGGGCAACCCGGTCGACGTGGTCGCCACCGCCGACCACAACCACTACCACGCCGCCGTGAGCACCCTGCTGGCCGAAGCCGACACGGACATGGTGATGGTCTTTTTCGTCACGGCCCCCTTTACCGATACCGACGCCATCGCCGTGCGCATCAAGGAGGCCACCGAGGGTTCGGACAAGCCGGTGGTCGTGGTGGTCGAGACCTACAGCGAGATGTACGGCCTGATCGACAAGCTGCGGGCCGCCGACCTGCCGGTCTTCGAATTCGCCGAGGACGGGGCTCGCGCCCTGGCCGCCATGAACAACTACGCCCGGTTGCGTGAACGCCGGCGTGAAGACGTGCCCGACCTGGATGTGGACCGCGGTGCGGTGGAGACGATTTTGGCTCGCCACCGGGGCAACGACAGTTACCTGCCCCAGGCCGACGCCTTCGCCCTGCTGGATGCCTACGGAGTGCCTGTGCCGGCGGTGGCGGCCGTCGCCCAGGATGGAGACCTGGACGCTGCTGCGGCGAAGACCGGTTTCCCGTGCGTGCTGAAGGTCGACGCGTCCGAAGTGGTCCACAAGTCGGACGCCGGCGGCGTGGTTCTCGATATCGCCGATGCGAAGCAGTTGCGGGACGCCTTCGCCCGGATGCGCACAACATTCCCTGGCGATGAGGTCGGTTTCCTGCTCATGGAGCAGAAACCGAAGGGCCGCGAGTTGATTGTCGGGGCCAAGGCCTCGCCCGGTCTGGGCAGCCTGGTGCTGTTCGGCCTCGGCGGCGTGTTCGTCGAGGTGATGAAGGACGTGGCGGCGGCGGTCGCTCCGCTGAGCAGGCCCGAAGCGCGTGAACTCATGGGGATGATCCGGGGCAGCGCCGTGCTCGAGGGCCTGCGTGGTGAGGAGGGGGTCGATCTCTCTGCCGTCGAGGATCTGCTGTTGCGCGTGTCCCGTCTGGCGGCGGACGTGCCGGAGATCCTGGAGATGGATCTGAACCCCGTGTTCGCCTATCCTGCCGGCCTGGAGCCCAGCGCGGTCGATGTCAGGATCAAGGTCGAGTAGACCGTGGCCCACCGTATTCCGTTGCTGGTGATCATCGTCTACCTGCTGGCCCTGTTCGGAGTCACCTGGTGGGCGCGGAGGCTGACAGCTCGTGGCGGCGGCGGCATGGTGGGGTATTTGCTGGCAGGCCGCGGATTGCCGACTGTGGTCGTGGCTTCGATGCTGGCCGGGCTCGCCGTTGGCGGCGCCTCGACTATCGGGGTTGCGGAACGGGCCTACACCGTGGGCATATCGGCTGGCTGGTACAACGCTGCCTGGGCCGCGGGCGCCGCGATCATGGGTCTCTTCGCCGCCCGGCGTTATCGACGCTGGGAAATCACCACTTTGCCCGAGCTGTTCGAGCGTCATTACGGCGTGGGCGGCCGGGTGCTCGGCGTGCTGGGACAGCTCGTCATCCAGATCGTGATCACATCGCTGCAGTACGTAGCCGGCGGCGCCATCCTTTCCTCGTTGCTGCCCGAGATCTTCGACTTCCGCACCGGCATGGCCGTCACCGCCGTCGTCTTCGTGGGCATCACCATGATCGGCGGCTTCTGGGCGGCGGGCCTGACCAACGTAGTCAACGTGATCGTGATCTACGCCGGAGTGTGTCTGGGCGCCGTGCTGACCGTCCGCCAGCTTGGGGGCATCGGAGAGTTGGTCGCGCGTTTGCCGGCGGGGCATCCCGGGTTTGATCTGGACGGGGTGGGCATGGGGTTGATCGTGGCCTGGTTCATCGTGATGATCACCACGACCCATTCCACCCAGTCGGTGATCCAGGTGGGGTTTGCGGCCAAGGACGAACGGACCTCCGGCCGGGGTTATTTGCTGGGCGCTTTGATCATTGCGCCGGTGGGGTTTATCAGTGCGTTGCTGGGGATGGCGGCGGTGGTTTTGTATCCGGGGATCGTGGCGGCCGAGGCTTTACCACGGGTGGTGCTGGGGCTGCATCCGTTGGCGGCAGGCATCATTCTCGCCGGACTTTGGGCCGCCGATGTGAGTACCGCTTCGGCGCTGTTGCTGGGCAGTGCGACGTTGGTGTCCAATGATTTGGTGAAGCGGTTCTGGGCGCCGGGATTGAGCGAGGGGCGGGATCAACTGGTGTGCCGGGTGACGGTGCTGGTGCTCAGCGGGGTGACTTTTTTGTTGGCGCTGACGGTGACGGGGATTTTGAAGATGTTGCTGGTGGCGTTGACGCTGACCACGTCTTATACGTTGGTCGTGTTGATGACGATGTTGTGGCCGGGGGCCTGCCGGCGGGGGTCGGCGGTTTGGACTTTGGGGATGACGAAGGCGGCGTTGGTTGTCTGGTTGGTTGCGCCTGAGTCATGGCAGGTTGTGCCGCATCCGGTTTATTTCATGTGGATCGTGAGCTTGGTGACGTTTGCCGCAGTGGCGCTGGTGGATCGGCGGCGGATTCGCGAACCATGACCGTGGGAGCCGCCCATGGCCGCGGTCAATCGTTGTCCTACCCGGCGCGCAGGCGACCGCGCCTACTTGAGTCCTCCCACGAACTCCGCCCAGCGAGCTGAATACTCGGGCTTGTCGGCGTCCCAGAGGGTGCCGATGACGATCTTCTCATTACCCGCCCGTTCCTCCGAACTAAGCTCGGCCAGCGCTCCACGGGTGATCGTGTTGGCCTTGTACCAGTCCCAGGAGTCCTTCGTGTTGCCGATCTTGTTGGTCTTGACGTAGGCGGTGGTGCAGGGCATCAGCAGCTCCACGAAGGCGAAGCCGGGCTTACGGATGGCGGCCTCGATGGCGGCCAGGGTCTCGTAGGGATAGCCCACGGTCCAGCGCGCGACGTAGGGCGCGTCCGCGCCGATGGCCAGCCGGCACAGATCGAACGGGGATTCGAAGTTGCCGTAGGGGGTCGTGGTGGTCTTGGCGCCGGTCGGCGTCGTCGGGGAGACCTGGCCGCCGGTCATGCCGTAGTTGAAGTTGTTGACGCAGATCACCGTCAGGTCCAGGTTCCGCCGGGCGGCGTGGATGAAGTGGTTGCCGCCGATCCCCGCCATGTCCCCGTCGCCGGTGAAGACGATGACCGAGAGTTCCGGCCGGGCGAGCTTCACCCCGGTCGCAAACGCGATGGCCCGGCCGTGGGTCGTATGCAGGCCGTCCGCCTCGATGTATCCCGGCAGGCGCGACGAGCAGCCGATCCCGGAGCAGAAGACGGTCTTGTCGATGTCCAGACCGACGTTGTCCACCGCCCGCAAGGTATAATTCAGCACGTTGCCGATGCCGCAGCCGGTGCAGAAGATCGAGGGCCACATGGTCTGGCGGATGTACTTGTCGCGGATTTTCATCGCCTTGTTGAACACGTCAGGTCCTTTCTCACTTGGACTCTCGCTTGGTCTTCGTTCCGCCTGCGGCCGCAACGATCTGTGACGGGCGGATGATCTCGCCGCCGATGCTGGAGACCAGCTCCACCTGCGCGTCGCCCAGCACGACCTCGCGCACCACGTGGTAGATCTGTCCCAGGTTCATCTCCGGCACGACGATGCGCTTCAGCGGTGCCGCGAATTCCTTTACCACCTGCTCAGGGAAGGGATAGACGCCGATCAGACGCAGGTGACTGACCTTCACGCCCTCGGCGCGCAGGAGCTTCACCGCGCCCGCGGCTCCACGGGCGGAGATCCCGTAAGAGATGATACCGAACTCCGCGCCGTCCTCCAGGTCGCGCTCCACCCGTGTCAGGGCCTCGACGTTGTCACGGATCTTGCCGCAGAGCCGCTGCACCAGGCGGGTGTGCGCCTCGGCTCCGTCGGTGGCGGGCAGTCCGCGCTCGTCGTGGGTCAGGCCCGTCACGTAGGTGTGATAACCGGAGCCGAAGTCCGCCATCTCGGGCGCCTGGCCCTCGCTCGCTTTGAAGGGCACGAATTCGCCCGGCGCCACGCTGGGCGGCCGCCGCCGGCTCAGGACGATCTCGTCCTCGTCGGGCAGGACGATCTTCTCGCGCATGTGTCCCACTTCGCCGTCGGTCATGACGAAGACGGGCACCCGGTATTCCTCGGCCAGGTTGAAGGCCAGGCGCGTCAAGTCCACGCACTCCTGCACCGAGCCGGGTGCCAGCGCGATGATCTCGTAGTCGCCGTGCGAGCCCCACTTTACCTGCATCATGTCGCCTTGGGCGGGCTCGGTGGGCTGACCCGTGGACGGCCCCGATCGCTGCACGTTGACGATCACGCAGGGCGCCTCGCTCATGCAGGCGTAGCCGATGCCCTCCATCATGAGCGAGAAGCCTGGTCCGCTGGTGGCGGTCATGGACCGGGCGCCGGCCCAGGAGGCGCCGATGATCGCGCTGATGGAAGCGATCTCGTCCTCCATCTGGATCACCGGGTTGCCCAGACGCGGCAGCAGGCGCGCCAGGGTTTCGGCCACCTCCGTGGCTGGTGTGATGGGATAACCGGCGAAGAAATCGCACCCCCCCAGGATCGCTCCGTAGGCGCAGGCCACGTCCCCCTGCGCGAACTGCTCCCGCGGTCCAAGGATCTTCATGACCTTCTGGTAATCAAAAGTCCGCGTCGTGGCCTCGTTTTTGGCCGGCGTCCGCATGCTCATGAGACGCTCTCCTCCTGTTGATGCAAGGCGCGGCCGGCCGCCAGAGCCTTCCGGTTCAATTCCTCGGTCCCCCGGGGAACTTTGGCCAGTACGACCTGCTCCAGGGTATCCTCGGGGATGACGTCCAGCATGGCGCAGAGGTAGCCGAGCACCACGATGTTGGTGACGATCCTTTGTCCGACCTCCTCGGCCGTCCTGGTGAAGGGCTGCGAGGAGACCCCCGTGGCCTCCACCAGATCGCGATCGACGATGACCAGTCCTCCGTCATCGCCCTTTCCGCCGAGGTAGCGGTCGTAGCCCGGCTGCGAAAGTGCCACCGTCACGTCCGGTGCGAGCACCCGCGGGTAGTCGATCTCCTCGGAAGCGATGACCACCTCGGAGCGGGCCGCGCCGCCCCTCGCCTCCGGCCCGTAGGACTGGGTCTGCACCGCCTGATACCCGGCCCGCATCGCCGCTTCGCCCAGGATCACCCCGCTGAGCACGATGCCCTGGCCGCCGAATCCGCAGATCCTGATCTCTTTCTTCACCGGCTATTTCTCCATCTGTTCCGCGGCCAGGCGCATGCCCTCCGCGTAGGCTTCGAGATTCTTTTCCACAGTCTTGGGCGGCACACTCTCCCTGATCGTCCGTTCCAAGGACTCCCGGGAAAGCAGTCCCGTCATCTCGTTGACGAAACCGATCATGATCATGTTCGCCATGATCTTCCGACCGAATTTCTTGAAAGCGATGTCCGTCACGCCGGCACCGTGGACCCGGCGGTCCTTTCCCTCTGCCACGGACATGAGATCGGACTCGTAGAAAAGCACGCCCCCCGGCAGAAGATCATCCTGGTACTTCTCGTAGGACGCTTGCGAAAGCGTCACCAGAACGTCGAACTGATCGTGGACCAAGTCGTGGATCTCGCCGTCCTCGATGCTCACGTCGGTCTTGGTCAGGCCCCCGCGGGAGGCGCTGCCGTAGGACTGGGTCTGCGCAGCGTTTTTGCCCTCGAGCATGGCGGCCTTGCCGAATATGAATCCGCAGAGCACGACGCCCTGGCCACCGAAACCTGCAAAGCGCACCTTCATCGGCTCGGCTCCGTTTCCGGGTCAGGTTGTCCCTTACCCTGGCCACCGAACTTCCCGCGCAGAGCCGCTTCGCACTCTGCATTCACCCGCCGCAACTCGCGGCCGAACTCGGGCCGCTTACGCTCGGCCAGCTTGCCGACGACGATCCTGTCGTCCAGCTCCTCCTCGGACATGCCTGCGGTGTCGTCGATGTGGATGGACTTGTCCTTGAGGTAGTGCAGGATCGCGACCGCGTCGTTCATGCCCGCGGCCTTGCCGAAACTCACGGGGCACTGGCTCATGATCTCGATGAAGCTGAAGCCCGGCTTCCTGATCGCGGACTGGATGGACTCCATCAGCTGGAAAGCGTGGTAGGTGGTCCAGCGGGCCACGTAGTTGGCCCCCGCGGCCGCCACCAGATCGGCGATCTTGAAGGGATTCTCGACATTCCGGTACGGCGTGGTGGTGGTTTTCACGCCGAAGGGCGTCGTGGGGGAGACCTGTCCGCCGGTCATGCCGTAGATGAAGTTGTTCACCAGAAAGACCGAGAGATCGAGGTTCCTCCGGGCGGCGTGGATGAGGTGGTTGCCGCCGATGCCGGCCAGATCGCCGTCCCCGGCGATGACGATCACCTTCATGTCCGGCTTCATGACCTTCACGCCGGTGGCGAAAGCCACGGCCCGTCCGTGGGTCGTGTGCAGCGTGTCGACGAGGAAATATGGGCTCGGGATCCAGGAGGAACAGCCGATGCCCGTGACACAGACCATCTCCTTGGGATCGATGGACATCTCGTCGATGGCCGTGGCGAAGGTGTTCAGAACGGTTCCGCCGCCGCAGCCCTGGCAGAAGATGGTCGGCAGGAGCTCCTGCCGCAGATAGGGCAACAACCGGTGCTTGGTCTCGTGATCCTGGAGGGCCAGATCCTCGGGCAGCAAGCCGCGCAGGGGGTCCCGTGTCAGTCCATCCGGCGCCAGGCCCTTCGTTTCGCGGGTCATGATTTCACCGCCTTTTCGATCTCCTCGCGGATCTCCGCCACGGAATGCACCACTCCGCCGATCTTGTCCAGAAGCACGATCTCACAATCAACGTGGCGCTCCACCTCGCGCACGAGTTGCCCCAGGTTCATCTCGGGCAGGATGAGCTTGTCCAGACCCGCGCAGGCCGCTTGGATCTGTCGCACGGGAAAGGGCCAGATGGTGATGGGCCGACAGAAACTGACCTTCCGACCAGCGGCACGCGCGGCGAGCACCGCTCCCTTGGCCGGCCGCGCCGTCGCACCGTAGGCGAGGACGCCCACGCGGGCGCCTGTTTCCAGGTCCACTTCCACGTCGGCGATCTCGTCACGGGCATCCTGGATTTTCGAGACCAGGCGCCTCACCAGCCGATCGTGGACTTCCGGTGTCTGGACGTCACGCAGGCCGTTCTCCAGGTGGGTGGAGCCCGTCACGTGCACGAAGCCGCCCTGTCCGAACTCCATCATGGGCGGCACCGCCTGCCCGCCGAAGACCAGTTCGCCTTTCTTGGCGTGGCGGCGCTCGAAGCACTGAACCTCGCTCGGGTGGGGGAATACCACGCGCTCGCGCAGGTGGCCGATCTCCCCGTCCATGAGAAAGATCACGGGATTGCGGTACTGCTCGGCGAGGCTGAAGCAACGGATGGTCAGGTCGAAGCATTCCTGGGCGCTGGACGGGGCCAGGGCGATGATCTCGTGGTCGCCGTGGGTTCCCCAGCGGGCAGCCATAATGTCGCCCTGGGCGGGGAGCGTCGCCTGGCCGGTGGAGGGCCCGGATCGTTGCACGTTGACGATGACACACGGTGTCTCGGTCATGCAGGCGTAGCCGATGGCCTCCTGCATCAACGAGAAGCCCGGGCCGCTGGTGGCGGTCATGGAGTGTGCACCAGCCCAGGCGGCGCCGATCACCGCGCTGATAGACGCCAGTTCGTCCTCGAACTGGACGTAGAAACCGCCGACGTTGGGCAGTTCGCGGGCGACGACTTCCGCCACCTCCGAGGCGGGCGTGATGGGGTAGCCGCCGAAGAAAGTACAACCGGCAAAGATGGCCCCCATGGCCGCGGCTTCGTCACCGAGAATGAAGTGCTCCTTCTTGGCGAGGTCGGCCAGGTACACGTCCCTGAGCCCCGTGTCGGTGACGGGTCTGTTCATGGGCACGCTCTTCTGACGGAAATGAACAAGACCTTCCACCTACTCGTTGATGATGAAGATGGCGAATTCGGGACAGAGAAGCTCGCAGAGCCGGCAACCGTGGCACTCCCCCTGTTTCAGGGCCATGGGCGGGTAGTAGCCGTGCTTGTTGATCTTCTCCGAGTCCACCAGGATGCCCTTGGGACAAAACTCCGTGCAGATGCTACACCCCTTGCAGAACGCCTCGTCGATGCGTATCATCCCGATCCTCTCCGTCGTCGAAGGTTCCTGTCTTCCGATACCCCGCGCCCGGTCCCGACCTACGGTACGAGCACCGCCCGCTTCTGCAGCGTGCCCGCGTGCGCCGCATCCAGCACGGCATTGATCTCGCTCAATGCGTGCCTCTCCACGAAGGGCGACACCTTGATCCGTCCCGCGCCGATCCACTCCAGGACCTCCGGATACAGCTCCGGATCACAGCCCCAGTTCCCGCGCAGGGTCGCATCGAACGCCATCAGGTTGCTCAACCGCACCTCGAGTTTCGCCATCGTGAAGCCCACAACCGCCAGATGCGCCCCCTGGTTCAGCAGCGAGAACGCCGTCTCCTGCCCGGGCTTCGTTCCGGACATCTCGAAGATCCGCCAGCAGGCCCGGGGTGCGCCCAGCCGCTTGGCCTCCTCCTTCACCTGGGCCTTGATGCCCCGGATGTCCAGGCCGGCGGTGTGGATGACCGCGCCGGCGCCATGCGCCTTGGCAATCTCCAGCTTCGCCGCGTCGATGTCCAGGGCAATCACCTTGGCTCCTGTCGCGGTGGCGATCTGAACGCAGTGGATCCCGAGGCCGCCGGTGCCGATGCAGATCGCCAGGTCGTCCGCTGCCAGCCCCGAATTGCGCACAGCCTGGAACGGCGTGGTGACGGCGTCAGCCACGACCGACAGCTCCCACAATTCGTGCGCGGCCAGCACTGCCTCGGGCACCGGGCACAGGTATCGCGCTGGCACGGTCACGTGGCTGGCGAAGCCGCCGTGACGGTCGTTGCCGGGCATGACCTGGCCCCGGCAGATTCTCCGTTCGCCCGCCTTGCACAGAGCGCATTCTCCGCAGGGCATCACCGCCGGCACCAGGACGGGGCGGCCGATCAGCGTCGTGTCCACGCCCTCGCCAACCTCCAGTACGGTGCCGCTTATCTCGTGTCCCAGGGCCAGGGGAACCGGTGCCCGGGTGGGTACGCCCATGTGCAGGAAGGAGATGTCGGTGTGACAAACGCCGCAACCGGCCACCTCTACGATGGCCTCGCCGGGGGGTGGCGGGGCCAGGGGTTCGGTCCGTTGCTCGCAGGGCTCACCCTGCGCAGTCATCACCCAACGGTCAATGGTGCGTTCATTCATCACACTTCTCCTTGTTTGCAGTGATCCGCCTGGTGGGATCGCAATCCCCAGAGGGCAGCGCCCAGGGCGCCCGCCAGGATGGGTTCGGGAACGGCTTCGACCGGCAGCTTCAGCTTCTGGGAAAGGGCCTGCAGGACCCCGGGAAAGTACTCGGCCACCCCACCGGTCACGCGGATGGTGCCCCGGAAGCGGCCGATCTCTACCACGCGATCCGCGATGGAGTGAATGCAGCCGAGGGCCACCTCCTCCCGCGAGGCGCCGTCGCGCAGTTTTTCGAGGAGGTCCTGTCCTGAGAACATGGAACAGTAGCTGCCCACGTCAACGGGCGCCTCGGCCATGGCGGCCATCTCCTGCATTTTGGTTGGACTGACGTCGAGATGGCGGGCTGCGAAGATCAGGAAGGTGCCGATACCGGCGGCGCAGCGGCGCAGGGTGTGAACCGCAGTCGGAAGCCCGCGATCGTTCACGTGGACGACCTTGGGGTCGCGGCCGCCGATGTTGACGACGGTCATCGGGTGGGGGTGATGGTGAAAGGCGCCTAGGGCGTGGCAAACCGCTTCGCCGCGGAATGAGGTCGCCATCGGTACGCAATTCTCGGCGAATCCGGTGGCGCATACCCCGGAGAGATCCCCCTCGCTCACCTGGGCGTCGTCGAGCGCCGTGACGAACGCCTCGGTCACCCGGTCCTGGAAGTAGCCCCGGCGGGCGACGACCGTGTTGCCGAGCAGATTGCCCTCGGTGTCGATGATCACCGCCTTGACGCATTCCGTTCCCACGTCGATACCGGCGCAAATCGTCCTGTGTTCGTTCATGTGTCCATCCCCGTCCGACTTGCGTTCAGCCGACGTCATCCGCCGCCAGTTCCTGCATCTCGATGAAGTCGCGCAGCTTCTGCATGATCTGATTGACCGAGAAGAGGCGCAGATCGTGAGTGTCCGCCTCGAGCACGAGGGCGCTCAGGCCCGTTCGGCGCCTCAGCCTGACCTCGAGTCCGTAACGCACGTTACTTTGGTAGGGCGCGGTGCGTCCTTCATGGTAGACCACGCCGTCGACGCCGAAATCCTCGAAACGGCTCACAAGGTAATCCTCCTTGAAGCCGTCCGACCTGTTGTGAAAGATGCCCGTGTAGACGCGCGCCATGCTCTCGATGGGATTCTTGGGGTCGATTCCGTCGAGGGCGGAGATGTCGGTGTAGGTAGACGCAACAACCGCCGTCCGCTGGTTCAGGAACAGATCCGCCAGTTGCCGCAGGGCCGGCCAGATCGGCGGACCCTCCCAGTAGAAGCGGAAACGCTCCCCCGGCACAGCGGCAATATTCGAAGCGATTCGATCCTCGATTTCGGCCTTCAGCAGCGTGTAGTATTCGACAGCTTCCGGGGTGCCGCGCATGATGATGGACGGCGCGATGTGAATGAGCATGTCGAAGAAGGTCAGCGGAGACGGCGTGGCCTGGCACAGATCCAGGATCTCACGCCACCGACGCGTGCAGGCGTTGGTCAGTTTGACCACCTGGGAGAGCCGGTCCATATCGAGCTTGCGCCCGGTCGCCTGTTCAAGCATCTCGCTCAGGTGCATGATTTGCCTGCTGGCCGCGTCGACCTCGATGGAGCAGACCTCGTCCAGCGCCGCCGGCGGATGGAGACCCATCACCGGTACCTGGTAGTGACGGCCGTAGTACTCGAACCAGCGGATCAGATCGTGCCCATAGTTCGTGCTGTAGGTCAGTACGTCCGGCGCGGGCGGGCCGGGAATGCCGTACACCGGGACCAAGGGGCTGTCACCAACCAGCATGGCGCCCACGTCGCTGGCCATGGCCGAACTCGCGAATTGCGAGAAACCTTCATGCAGGGCCCTGGGGATGTACTTGCCGGTCTGGCGACTGGCGCCGATCAAAGCCGAATGATTCTCGGGGAAGTAGACCGAAAAATCCAGGGCGCGCAGGATCTCGACCGGTCCCGTGCCCGAGCACCAGGCGATCGGGCGGTTGGGATCGGATGCGGCGTCCTGCAGGTCGCGGTAATATTTGCGCATCAATTCCTTGAGTTTCGGCGCCGTCTCCAGCGGGACGCGGCTCGCCGGCATGCCTCCGCCCGGAGCGGGGCGCATGGGGCGCACGGCCTGTCGTCCGCTCGCCGACTGCGGTTTAGGCGCGTCTTTGCCGCCGTTGTCTGCGGCGGAGACGGCTGCGGCCCGCAGCATATCGGCCACTTCCTGTTTGCGTAGGAATTTTTGCCGTTCGCGCGAATGGATAAAACTGCACAGACCGCGATTGTGGGGCGCGTCCAGCCCCAGACGCTCGGCTTCGCGTACCACTGCTCCGTTGATGGCGTCCACCTCGGTCCGGCACGAGCGGGCCAGATCCTGCCACATGGACGGCCGATTTTTGCCGAGAGCCTTCTGCGAGTTGATCACCGGGGCATAGGGGTCTTCCTCGTTCACGATGGGCACGCCCCGGGCCTTCATCACCTCGATGATCTCGAGGCAGAGGTCGCGCATGAACGATTGCAAGTCAGGGTCTTCGAGCAGTTCGCGGCAGGTCAGGCCGGTCAGGGCCGACACGGGGTTGACCACGGCGTTGTGCAGGAGTTTCTGCCAGATCACATCGTCGATCTGGTCGCGCACCTCGGTGTCCAGGCCGGAGGCGCGGAAGACCTCGCCCACACGCTCGATCTCCGCGGTGATGGCGCCGTCGTAGGGGGCGATCTGGATGGGCTTGATGCCGGGCCGGTAGCGGATACGGTTCGGACCCGTGTGCTGGATGCTGTGGTACGTGATTCCGCTGAGGACCCGGGAAGGGTCGATGATCTTCGCCATGACGTCGGTGTTGCCGATGCCGTTCTGCATGGAGAGTACGAAGGTCTCGGGTCCGATCACCGGCAGGCAGTTGCGCAAGGCGGTTTCGGTTTGGTAGCTTTTGACCGACACGAAGACAAGATCTGCGACGGGCAGGCCCTCGGCCGTGAGGACCAAGTTCAACGGCACGCACGTTTCGCCGGAAGTGCCTTCGGACACGAAGAGGCCGGATTCACCCAGGAGCTTCACTCGGGCTTCATTGATTTCGACGAGGGTGACATCCTCGCCGCCGAGGGTCAACTGGGCTCCGACCAATCCCCCGAGGGCCCCGGCACCGACGATGACGATCTGCATGGGCGGCTCCTGTCCGCGGGAGGTCGAGGTCACGAGTTCTTCCATTCCGGCCGCCGTTTGGCGTAGAAAGCCTCGATGCCCTCGACGGGTTCGTTACTGGTCATCAACTCCGCGAGAAAGACATGCTCGGCCTCGGCCAGAGACGCGGCGAAATTCCCCGGACGCGACCGTTTGAGAGTGCGTGTGTTGAGACGCAGAACCAGCGGACTCGCCCGGCGAATGTCCTTGAGCACGTCTTCAAGAGCGCTGTCCAGTTCATCGGCCCCGACCACTTCGGTGACCAGTCCCATCCGGGCCATTTCCGCTGCGGAGTAGCTTCGCCCCGTACACGTGATCTCGATGGCCTTGGCTCGGCCCACCAGCGCGGGCAACTCGACAACGCCGACGGGCGCGAAGAATCCCAGTCTGATCTCAGGCTGGCCGAACAGGGCATTTTCCGCAGCCAGCAGAAAGTCCGCCATCCGGATCAATTCGAAGCCGGCACCCATGGCGGCGCCGCCGACGGCCATGATCACCGGAACCTCGAGGGCGTCGAGGGCGCGGAACAGGCGGCCGAACGAGGCGATCATCGCCGGGGCCTGCTCGGGGCGGTGTTCTCCCACATCGGCTCCGGCGCAAAAGGCCTTGCCCGCGGCTGTGATCGCCAACGCTTTCAAATTGCGGTCGGCTGCAATGGTCTCGAGGTGGGCGCTCATTTCCTGCATCAGGGCGGCGGTCATGATGTTGACCGGTGGGTTGTTCAATTGCAAATAAGCGACATCGTCGGTCACCCGGTAGCTGACCAGCTCGGACTCTACGGCGGACATGTTTTTCTCCTTGCGATCAGGACGAATCGGATTTGACCCAAGTCGTGCCGGGACGCTCCAGGGTGAAGTAGACTTTTATTTCCTCTTCTTCATCGAACATGCGCGGCACCACCTGCACTTCCATGCCGATGGCGATTTCAGCCTCGGGTATGGTCTCGCCGAACCAGGCCAACAGGCGGCCCGTCTCGGCAAGGTCGATCACGCCCACTGTAAAGGGGACCAGGTCCTCGAAGCCGGCCGGAGCCGCTTCGATGCGGGTGAAGGTCGTCACCGTGCCCCGGCCAGTCATCTCGGCATACGTGAACTCGCCATGCCGGCAAGCCGGGCAGTCGGCCCGGGGCGGGTAGGAGAGGTGTTCGCAGGCGGAGCACCGGGAGCCCATCAGACGTCCGTCCTTGAGGTGCCGTGCGAAGTCCGACACCTTGGTATGGGGGCAATAGCTGACTTTTCCGAACCACTCGAACATGGCTCAATCCCTCCTTATGACGTTGACGAAACAGTACTGGCCGATGCCCCCGACATTGTGGGTCAGGCCCAGATCGGCTCCTTCGATTTGGCGTTCGCCGCACTCCCCGCGCAGCTGCTTGACGATCTCGCAGACCTGGGAGGTTCCCGTCGCGCCGATGGGATGTCCCTTGGCCTTCAGGCCGCCGTCCACGTTCACCGGCGTCGAACCGCCGATGTAGGACTGCTTCTCCTGGATGAAGCTGCCGCCTTGGCCGCGCTCGCAGAAGCCCAGATCCTCGTAAGCCATCAGCTCGGCGATGGTGAAACAGTCATGGACCTCGGCGACCTTGATGTCTTTGGCCGTTATGCCGGCCATGGCGTAGGCCTCCTGGGCGGCGGCGGCGGCCGAGGGCAGGCCGGTCAGGTCGGGCCGGCGCAGGACCGACATGCTGGCCGTGGCGCAACCCAGTCCGTCCAGCCAGACGGTCTTATCGCTCAGCTGGCGGGCCGTGTCCTCGTCAGCCAGCATCAGGCAAACGGCGCCGTCGGCGTTGGCGCAGCAGTCGTACACGTTCAACGGCGAGGCCACGGGATCGCTCTGGCGGGCCTTCTCCACGGTGACCTCTTTCTGGAAGAGGGCATTGGGATTGCGGGCGCCGTAGTAGTGGTTCTTCACTGCGACGAGGGCCAGCTGCTCGACCGTTGTGCCGTACTCGTGCATGTGGCGCTGGGCGAAGAGGGCGTAGTACCCGGGGAAGGTGGTGCCGAAGATCGATTCCCATTGCACATCGCCCACGCGGCCCATCAGGGCCAGGATCTCGGGCGTGGTCAGCTCGGTCATCTTCTGGCAGCCGATCACGGCCACGACCTTGTGGACGCCTGCCTTGATGGACATCCAGGCCGTGCGGACTGCTGCCGAACCCGAGGCACAGGCCACCTCCGTCAGCCAGGTCGGCCGCGGGTTCAGGTCCAGGTATTCCTGGATCACACCCGCCAGGGAGCGCTGCTTGTGATACTCGGGAACCGATCCGATCACCGAAGCGTCGATCAGCTGCGGGTCAAGGTCGGCGTCGATCAGGGCATCCCGGTAAGCCTCGAAGGCCATTTCCTGGACGGTGGCGTCGCTGCGGCGACCGAAGACCGTATGACCGATTCCTACAATTCCAACTCTAGTCATCGTATCCCTCCGTTGGCAGGAGCTAAGCTCGGGCAATTATTGAAGGTGCGTAACGAGAGTGAGGGAAATTCAATCCTGGTCGAGATCTCGCAAGGGTTTACGAGGGAGGCGTACCCGGTGAGGTACGTC
>CBDUYZ010000002.1:0-42193 GCA_965371575.1 uncultured bacterium | reverse complement strand
TCCTTGACCTTGAGGATCATGTCCACGTCGCCGTTGGGCACTGGCCGGATATCGGGCTGGACATCCTCGAAGAAGCCGGTCTGGAAGATGTCCCGCATGGTGGCCTGGATGCGGGTGTTGCTGAAGGTGTCACCCGGGAAAGTCCTCATTTCCCGGATGATGACCTTGTCATAGGTCTTGGTGTTGCCGCTGATCTGGATGTCGTGGATCTTGGCGGGCTGCCCCTCTATGAAGGTGAAGTCCACGTTTACCGTCTGATCCACGATGTCCCGCTGAGGCTCCACCGTGATGTAAATGTAGCCCCGGTCGGCGTAAAGCTGTTGCAGGTTGGTCAAGGTTTCGAGGTACTCGTCCTCTTTGAACACATCGCCCCTGTTAAGCCAGATCTGGTCGGCGATGACCAGATCGTCGAAGACCGTGTTCCCCTGCCAGTGGATATCCCCTATGTAGTAGCGGGACCTCTCGTCGAGGTGAATGACCAGGTCCAGCTTTTCCCGATCCTCGCGGAAATTCATCTCCACGTCGGTCACCTCGGCGTCGAGATAACCTTCGTTCCGGCAGTAGGTGACAATCCTTTCCCGATCATCCTCGAACTGTTGCTTCTTGAAGGTGCCGCTGCGCAGGAAACCGGTGGTGCCCTGCTCCATGGAATCGCGCAGGTCGCCTTCCGCCAACTCGACGTTGCCCACGAAGGAAATGCTCTCGACCTTGACCTTCGCACCCTCGACGATGGTGATCACCAGGTCTTCCATGTTGTTGGCGTCGACCACGGTCGAATCCGTGTGGATGGCCACGTTGTAGTAGCCCTTTTCGTAGTAGATTGCGCGCAGGGGTTTCAGTTCGCGCCGGGTCACCGCCGGGTTGGCGAACTGGCCCACGTGCAGGGTAAACGCCTCCCGCAGATCCTTTTCCTTGACCTTCTTATGGCCCTCGAAACGAATGGTGCGGATACGCGGGAATTCCTGCAGATTGATGATGAGTTTCACACCCTCGGATGTGTCCTGTTGATAGATGAAGACATCGGAGAACTTCTGCGTCTCGAACAGGCTGCGGATGGCCAGGGACACCATTTCCCGCGAGAAGGGCGCACCAGCCTCGATACCCGACCAGGCAATTACCTGGCGGGAACCAACGGTGAGGGCTCCAGAGACCTCGATTTCGCTGACGATCGGTGGTCCGGTGGTCTGGGCCCGAGCGTCTTCCATAAGACACAGAACCAGAACAGCACACCAGAGGAACGCTAGGCGTCTCATTTTGGGAAAGGGACTCCACATGATCGGGTTCAAAACGGAAAACCGCGGCATACTAGCACCGTGGTCGTGGGGCTTCAACGGTAATCTACAGGGGTAGGCAAAGGTCCCAGTCGCGCCGAACTGGTCATCCTACCCGCCTCCATGCGGGAAGTTCCCGGACAGATGGTGCACCGCAGGCGGCTGCGCTAAAATAGGAAAACCGACGGGATTAGGGAAGTTCCGAATTGATGTGGCCCGGCCCGCGGCCGGAAGTGGAAAAGGCGGGACGCTGTCAGCGCCCCATCACGTCTTGATCTCCTCCATGGGCTCGGCCTCGAAGGACAGCTTGCCGCCCTTGACACCGATCAGCAGCTTGCTCTTGCTGGTCACTTCGCCACGCAGCAGCTTTTCACTCAAGGGATCCTCCACGTGCTTCTGAATAGCCCTGCGCAGGGGCCGGGCTCCCAGCTGGGGGTCATAACCAACCTCGCACAGAAAATCCTTGCAAGCCTGGGTGAACTCGAAGGTGATCTCCAGATTGCGCAGCCGCGAGCTGACATCTGCCAAGAGAATTTCGACGATCTTGGACATGTCGTCCCGGTCCAGGGAGTTGAAGGTGATGATCTCGTCGATCCGATTCAGAAATTCGGGACTGAAGGTCTTGCGCAGGTCAATGTCGATATTGGATTGCACCCGCTGCTGGGTGTGATCCTCCTCGTCGGAACCGAAGCCGACCCCGCGAATGCCATGAGTCATGCGGCTGCCGACGTTGCTGGTCATGATCAGGACGGCGTTGCGGAAATCGACCGTGCGGCCGAAGCTGTCGGTCAGTTGACCATCATCCAGGACCTGCAGCAGGATGTTGTACACGTCCGGATGGGCTTTTTCGATTTCATCCAGCAGGATCACGGAATAGGGCTTGCGCCGGACCTTTTCGGTGAGCATACCGCCTTCGTCGTACCCCACGTAGCCGGGAGGGGCGCCCACCAGACGGCTCACCGAATGCTTTTCCATGTACTCTGACATATCCACCCGGATCAAGGAGGTCTGGTCGCCGAACAGGAATTCGGTCAAACGCCGTGCCACCTCGGTCTTGCCCACGCCGCTGGGGCCCATGAAGATGAAGGAACCGATGGGCCGGCGGGGATCACGCAATCCGGCGCGGTTGCGCCGGATGGACTTGGAGACCGCGGAAAGCGCAGCATCCTGACCGATGACCCATTTCCCCAGTTCTTCCTCCATGCGGAGAAGTTTATCGCTCTCTTCCTCTTCGACCTCGGACACGGGTATGCCCGTGATGCCGGAGATCACACTGCACACCAGATTGACGTCGACTTTGGCCTGGGAATCGGCATTTTCGGAATTCCAGTCCTGTTTCAGGGTCTGCAGTTCCTTCTTGAGAACCTTCTCCTCGTCCCGGAAGGCCGCGGCCTTTTCAAACTCCTGGGCGGCGATGGAAGATTCCTTCTCGGTGATGACATCTTCGATCTTCTTTTCCATTTCATGCAGATCCGGCGGAACGATGGTCATGCTCAGGCGCGCACGGCTGCCTGCCTCGTCGATGACGTCGATGGCCTTGTCGGGCAGGGCCCGGCCCGAGATGTACCGGTTGGAAAGCCAAACGACGGACCGGATGGCGTCGTCGTCGTATTTCACATGGTGGTGGGATTCGTACTTCCCCCGCAAACCGAACAGGATCTCTACGGTCTCCTCCTCGGTAGGAGGATTGACCATCACGGGCTGGAAGCGCCTCTCCAGGGCACCGTCCTTTTCAATGAATTTCCGATACTCGTCCATGGTGGTGGCGCCCACGCACTGGATCTCACCACGACTCAAGGCGGGCTTGAGCATGTTCGAGGCATCGATGGCACCCTCGGCCCCACCTGCGCCGACGATGGTGTGTAATTCATCGATGAAGAGGATGACATGCGGGTTTTCCCGGATTTCCGCCATGATCTGCTTGAGCCGTTCCTCGAACTGGCCCCGGTACTTGGTCCCCGCGACGACACTGGCCAGATCAAGGGTGACGATCTCCTTGCCGCGCAACAGGCTGGGCACGTTGCCCTCCACTATCATGCTGGCGAAGCCCTCGACGATAGCCGTCTTGCCCACGCCCGGCTCTCCGATCAGGACGGGATTGTTCTTCTTGCGCCGGCTGAGAATCTGGATACAGCGGTCGATTTCCGCGCTACGCCCGATTGTGGGATCGAGTTCGCCCGCCCTCGCCATGTCCGTCATATTGCGGCCGAACTGTTCGAGGACTGAATTTTCCTTTTTCTTGGCCTGCTTGCGATTACGGGTTTCCCCGGCCCTGCCGAATGGTTCGTTTCCGCCCAGAGACTTCATGACTTCGCGTTTGACGACTTCGTGGTCCGCCCCGAGGTCGCTCAGGACCCTGGCTGCTACGCCTTCGCCTTCGCGGATCAGGGCCAGGAGCAGGTGCTCGGTGCCCACGTAGTTGTGATTGTGGAGCCTGGCCTCGTCGATGCTGAGTTCGAGTACCTTCTTGGCCCGGGGCGTGAAGGGTATCTCCCCGATGCTCACCGGCCCCATCGGTGCATTCACGGATTCCTCGACCGCCTTCTGGATGTTCTCAAAATCGATCTTCATGCGCCGCAGGACGTTGGCGGCCACTCCCTCTCCTTCGCGAATGACCCCGAGGAGCAGATGTTCGGTTCCGATGTAATCATGCTGCAGGCGTCCGGCCTCGTCGCGGGCGAGAAACAGGACTTTGCGGACTCTCTGAGTAAAGCGGTCATTCATGCGGAAGCGCCTCCGTTCGCGTAACCCGGGTTGCTGTTCCTGACCGTGCCGTCTGTGCCTCCGTCGATCGGCAAGCACGGGTTGAAACGCACATGCAAAAATATACTGGAGCCTTCAATACAACGCTAGCGAAGCCTCGAAAACCTGCAGTAAGCCGTCCTGGTGACTGGCAGGCTGTTGAAAAACTGGGCTCGGTCGCGCTGGCCGGCACTCGCGACCAGATCCAGTTTCTCAACCGCCTGCTAGAGCCGGCTTCTCCTAGATTTTCGCCTCTCGACGAGGATACTTTACCCCTGATTGGGCAGGGCGGCGGACCGACATGCTATTCTGCGGCAAAAATTTCCCGCAACAGGTTAGCCCGGGCGGCGGATTTTTCACGGCTGGCCAAAGGCCGGCCCGCGGCCAGTTCCAGGTGGGCGGTCTGGTGCTGCACCAGAACCCTGTTCAATAGTCCCGGACTGAGGGGATCGAGCACGCCCAGTCCCACACCCAGCCTGATATTGGACAGATGATCGAAGGTTTCCTGGGCGGTAATAAGGCGGGACCGCCTGATCGTGGCCAGGCTCCGATGGACCATATCCTCGATACCCAGAGAATCCCGGGCGTACAATTGATCCCTGGCCGCCCGTTCATAGATGACGACCTTCCCCACGTGAATCCGAAAATCCTCCGCAATTTCCTGCTCGTCCCTGCCCAGAGTGACCAGGTTGGAGATCCAGAACAGGGCGCCCCGAACGGTGCTGCCATCCCCCACCAGCCCCCGGACGGAGAACTGGAGTTGACGCAGGGCGTTGAGAACCTTGTCGATTTCACCCACCAAGACCAGGCCCGGCAGATGAACTAGCGCGGAGACATTGAGTCCGGTTCCCACATCCATCGGGCTGGCGGTCAGATAGCCCAGATCCTCGGCGAAAGCCAACTCGACCTCATTTTCCAACCGGGCATCAACCTGCAAAGCGTCCTGCAGGGCGGCCAAAGGGTCGAACCCCGCGCGAAAGGACATCAGGCGGATGTGATCCTTTTCATTTATCATCGCAGCCCGGTCCAGCTGTGGTGACAAGACCAATCCCCGGTGCCGAGGCTCCTTGATGAGCGCGGAACTGGCCAGGCTCATCTCCAGCAGAACTTTCCGCATATTGGCATCGAGCTGGTCCATATCAAGCAGCCAGCCTCCGGAAAATTCAGGAAACCGCGGCAGACTTCGGGTCAGGACCCCGCAGACGGTGCCCAGTTCGACGGCGGAAGCATGATGAGGAAAAGGGAAGGCATTGAGATTCCGCGCCAGCCTCACACGCGTGGAAACCACGATATCCGAGGCAGGTCCGCTATCAGGCAGTCGGCCCTGCCCCCGCTCCTGGAAATTCTCGAAGAAGGGAATCATCTTCCGGAATCCCCTTCCGGCGGTTCGACCGACTCGAGGCGCTGTATTTCGTCCCGTAGCCGGGCCGCCTTCTCGAACTCCTCAGTGGCGATGGCTTTTTCCAGTGCGACCCTGGTCCGGCTGAGAACGCCCGGTCGGTCGGCCTCGCCTCCGGCGGGACGTGGGGCCTTGCCGAGATGGGAAACATGCCGGTGCAGATGACTCAATATGGAATGAAGAGGTCCCCGGAAGGATTCATAACAACGGGGACAGCCCAGCTGGTTTGTTGTCCTGAATTGAGCGAAGGTGTACCCGCAGGCCGGACAGGCTGGAAGATCCGCGTGGTCTGCGTCATCCAGGGGTCCGAAAATCTGGCCCAGGAAGTCGGCCAGCGAGTAGTTGTCCCCTGCGCTGTCCCCTTCGCCCGGATTAACTCCGCCACGGAAACCCGGGGGGCCTTCATCGTCCTCCGCGGAGCGCCCCGCACACACCGTACACAGCCACAGGTCATTCCGCCGGCCGTCAATCAGTTCCACCATGTGAACAGTGGCGTCCCTCTGTCCGCAGCGCTGGCAAATCATGGCGCCATCTCCAGCGCCGGTATGAGCCGTCCGTCCTGCAACTTGAGGATCCGATCCGCCCGGGCTGCCAGGAGGACATCATGGGTGACGATAACCAGAGCGGTGCCTTCCTGCTCCCGCAGGGTGAAAAGCATATCACCCAATCGGGTCCCGATCTCCTGATCCAGATTACCGAAGGGTTCGTCCGCCAGGACGATACGCGGTCGGTTCATGAAGGCGCGGGCCACGGCCACCCGCTGCTGCTCACCACCCGAAAGTTCTCCCGGCAGGTGATTCGCCCGGTCGGCAAGTCCCGTGATTTCAAGAAATTCCTGTGCACGCCGCCGGTCCCCGGCCTGCACCTGGCCGCGGCCCCTGACCGGTATGAGGAGGTTTTCCAGGGCGGTGAAATCCGGCAGCAAGAAGTGGAACTGGAATATGAATCCCACACCGGTGGACCGCCAGCTGGCCATGGCGGCGTGATCTTTCATATCCATGAGTTCGCCGCGGAGCAGAACCTCCCCGGCAGTGGGGCCGTCCAGTCCACCCAGGATATTGAGCAGGGTGCTCTTGCCCGATCCGCTGGGCCCGGTCACGGCCACGGCTTCGCGGTCGGCCAAGTCGAAACGGCAATCCCGGAGAACTTCCACCGTTCCGCCGGCCCGCGGAAAGTCCTTGTACAGGTTCCTGGCTTCCAATAGGAACGACATGGGATTCGCAGCCTTTCCCCGCTCGCACGGCGCACTGAACGACACGCTGATGGACACCACGCCGATCAGGTGTAACGAATGATCTCCATGGGTTTGAGGTTGGACGCCTCCCAGCTGGGCCACAGACCGGCCATCAGAGCCATCACCAGGCTAATGCCGGCCACCAGGAAGAAATCTCCCCACTGCAGGAGCACCGGAACCGTTTCAACGAAATACACGTCACCAGGCAGGGTGATGCCGTAGCTGTGGAGAAACCATATGCCGGCCAGACCTGCGACACTGCCGAAAAACACTCCGACCGCGCCCAGCCAGACCCCATTGATCAGGAAAATCCCCATGACCTGCCGTCGCTTGGCGCCCATGGCCAGCAGGATGCCTATCTCGCGGCGTCGCTCCCCCACCATCATGGTCAGGATGCCGATGATGTTGAACCCGGCGATCAGGATGATCATGCCCAGCAGCAGGATCATGATGATCTTTTCCAGCTTGATCCACTGGAACAGGTTGGCGTTGAGCGCCATCCAGTCGGTCGCATAGTAATCGTAGCCCAGTTTGTCCTCCAGGCGGTCGGCCACCCGGTCGGCCCGCATCAAGTCGGCAACCTTGACTCCGATCATGGAAGCGCCGCCGGGGGCATACCCGAAGAAATCCCGGGCCGCGGCCAGATCGACATAGACGAACCGGCTGTCGAATTCGAACATGCCGGTATCGAAGAAACCGACCACCACGAACTGTCGGCTTTCGGCTTCGATCCGGTCCAGGTCGAGTTCCCCGTTGACCGTTGTCAGGACCACCGTGTCCCCCACGGCGGCATAGAGACTATTGGCCAAATCCGCTCCCAGGATGACACGGGGAACACCATCGTCTCCGAGATCGTGCAGCACGGAGGCGTCAGGCAGAAGATAACGGCTCAGGGGTTGGACGGTATTAACCAGGTGGGGTTCGATTCCCCACGCCACTATCTCCTTGATCCGGGGCGGACCGATGGAGCGGGAGGCCGTGGCAAGCCCTACCTGCCGGATGAAAGGCGCCACGCCGATCACATCCGGATCCTCGCCGACGATATCGAGGATATGGCCCAGATCGGTGAATCCCTCGGGCGCCGAGGTGATGATGGAAATCATCGGCATATTCTCGACGAAGGTCCGCCGCATTTCATGGTGGAAACCGTTCATCACCGCCAGGGTGATGTTCAGGACGGTCACCCCGATGGCGATACCCAGGATGGCCGTCACGCTGCCCCGACTCAGAAATCGACTGTGCCTGCGGCTGCGCAGATACCTCCTGGCGATGTACCCGGCGAATTCCACTAGGTACCGCCGCCTTCCGTATGATCCTCCCGGCCCGTCTGTTCCGGCCGCATGTGGGGAAACAGCAGCACGTCGCGGATGTTGTTTGTGTCCACCAGCAGCATGATCAGGCGATCTACACCCAGGCCCATGCCGCCGGTAGGAGGCATACCCTGTTCCATGGCCTCCAGGAAAGCCTCGTCGACAGGTTGGGCCTCGTCGTCACCCGCCTCCATCAGTGCCTTCTGATCCTCGAACCTGCGGCGCTGCTCACGCGGATCATTCAACTCGCTGAAGCTGTTGGCCACTTCGAACCCGGCGATGAACAGCTCGAATCGCTCCACCAGCCCCTCGGTCCTTCGATGGGCCTTGGCCAAGGGGGACAGTTCCTTGGGATGGTCCATGACGAAGGTCGGCTGAACGAGTTCCGGTTCGACCAGCGCGCTGAAGAGTTCGTCAAGAATCTTGTCCCGTCCCATGCCCTTCTTGATCTCCACGCCGCGGCCCTGGGCCAAAACTTTCAATTCGTCGGTGCCCAGGTTCATCAGGTCCCGACCGGCTTTTTCAGCCAGTGCGTCCATGAAACCCACGCGGGCGAACGGCAGATTGAAATCAATCTCCAGCTCGCCGTAGGTCAGTTTCCCGTCCTGTCCAAAGCGAAGCGCCAAACGCCGCAACATCCTTTCGGTCAGATCCATCATGCCGTGATAGTCCCAGTATGCAGCATAGCATTCGAGCATGGTGAATTCCGGGTTGTGTGTCCTGTCCATGCCCTCGTTGCGGAAATCCTTGGCTATCTCAAAAACCTTCTCCAGTCCTCCGATGATGAGACGCTTCAGGTAGAGTTCATCGGCGATGCGCATGTACAGCGTCATATCCAACGCGTTGTGATGGGTCATGAAGGGGCGCGCCGTAGCTCCGCCGTAAAGGGGCTGGAGCACGGGGGTCTCCACTTCCAGGAACTCCTCCTCCGCGAAGAAGGCCCGGATGTCGGCAATGATCTCACTGCGCCGCTTGAAGCGTTCCCGACTGCCCAGACTCATTGCCAGGTCAAGATGCCGCCGACGACTCCTGTTCTCCAGGCTCATGTCGTGGTACTTCTCCGGCAGAGCCCGTATGGCCTTGGCCAGGAAGGTGAAATCCTCGACCCTGATGCTCAGTTCATCCGTGCGCGTACGGAAGAGGGTACCTTCCACCCCTATCCAGTCCCCGATGTCGATGAGCTTCTGAATCAGGCGGAACTTCTCATCGCCCAGATCATCCTTGCGAAAATAAGCCTGGATCATTCCCCACTCATCCTGGATCGGCACGAAAAGCGTCTTGCCGGTCCCCCGCTTGGCCATGATCCTCCCCGCAAAAGCAATCTTCTGCTCCGCGGCGGTCAACGCCTCCTCTTGAGCCTTCATTTCGGTGCTCGTGTGTGTGCGTTCGTAGGCATATGGATATAGTTCGACCTGTTCGCCCAACTCGGACATCTTCGCCAGCCGGGTCTCGATCAGGTGGTGGACGCTTTCCTGTCCGGAAGCGCCTGCGGCGTCCGCGGGCTTGTTATCCTGATTCGCCAATTTCTTCTCCTCACCGCCGCTGATGGCGGGCTGCGATCGGGCCGTTTCAGCTGGTCCGGGAGCCCAACCAACGCAGGTAGGCGTCAATGAATCCGTCGAGATCGCCATCGAGAACGGCGTTCGAGTTGCCGGTTTCGTACTCGGTCCGGTGATCCTTGACCTTCGTATAGGGTTGCAGGACGTATGACCGGATCTGACTGCCCCAGGCAATCTCCATCTTCTCCTCCTCTATGGCGTCACGTTCCTTCTGCTTCTCCTCCATGATCTTCATGTATAGCTTGGCCCGCAGCATGGTCATGGCGCTTTCGCGGTTCCGGTGCTGGCTGCGCTCACTCTGGCACTGCACGACGATGCCGGTGGGTTCGTGTGTTATCCTGATGGCGCTGTCGGTCTTGTTGACGTGCTGACCGCCCGCGCCCTGAGCCCGATAAGTGTCGATCCGCAGGACGGTGGGATCGATCTCCACCTCAATGTCGTCGTTGACCAGGGGATAGACGAAAACAGAAGCGAAGGACGTGTGTCGGCGGTTCTGGGAATCGAAGGGGGAAATCCGGACCAGCCGGTGCACACCGGACTCGCATTTCAGGTACCCGAAAGCGAAGGGGTGGTCGATCTCCAGGACTGCACTCTTGATGCCCGCCTCGTCACCCGCCTGCAGATCCAGGGACTTGGTCTTCATCCCGTGCCTCTCGAAATACCGGTTGTACATCCGCAGCAGCATCTGGGCCCAATCCTGGCTTTCGGTACCGCCGGCGCCCGGATGAATCTCCAGCACGGCGCCCCGCTCATCCTCTTCACCGCCCAGCAGGAACTGGAAATCCAGCTTTTCGACCGCGGCTTCCAGATTGCCGAGGCCTTCCTTCACTTCGGCCCGGGAATCCTCATCTTCCTCCTCCTGAACCATCTCGGCCAGCAGTTTGAGCTCCTGACCCTGCTCCACGCCCTGATCCAGAGGCACTACCCATTGCTTCAGGGACTGCGCCTTGCGCAGGGTACGGGAGGCCTTGTCCTGGTCGTTCCAGAAATCGGGAGACACCTGGAGGGCTTCCAATTTTTCCAGTTCGACCTTTAACCCGGCGTAGTCAAAGACCCTCCTTGAGGGTTTCCAGCTTTTCCAGGGCCATGTCGATGCGTTCCAATATTTCCTTCACGGGATCAAACTCCTCTGGGTTTCTTCAGGAATCCCACTCTTTGATAGGACCAATCGCCGCCGGGGTCAATCCTTGAGACGAGACCACAGCGCTTGGGCTGACGTTTCCAAATCAGACCGGGGACCATCATTGGTCAGAACCACATCCGCGCCGGCCCAACCATCCTCCATGGCACGCTGCGCTGCGATTCGAGAATGCGCTTCACGGGAACTCAGGCCACCACCGGTCAATCTGGAGAAGCGGATGGTTTCACAGGACGTCACGGTGATCACCAGATCGATACCCGGCACCGGTGGCAAAAGAAAATAGACCGCGGCCTCGAACACGGCAAGGGGATGGCTGCCTTCTTTTTCCAGTTTATCCAGCCGGCTTTGCGCCAGGGCGGCAAGCGGACCGTGGGTGATCCCGTTCAGCCGTTCCAGCGCAACCGGATCGGCAAAAACTAGCCCTCCGAGGGCCGCACGGTCAACGGATCCGCCGACGACCACGCCGGGCCCGTATTCCGCACCAATGGCCGACACGATATCATCCCGGTCCAGGATCTCGTGACCGAGGAGATCCCCGTCCACGATGGCCGCTCCCCGGTCGAGGAAAATCCCGCAGAGGGAGGATTTTCCCGATCCCGCCGGCCCGGTGACGACCCAGCGCCTCAACCGTGGGCCTCCGCCCAGTTGTCACCCGTGTGCAGGTCCACGACCAGGGGAACCTTGAGTTCCAGGGCTCCCACCATCCCCTCGCGCACCAGAAGCTTGAGGGCCTCCAGCTCTCCGGTGGGAACTTCAAAGACCAACTCGTCATGTACCTGCAGCAAGAGGAGGGCGCCAGTATCGGAGGCGTCCAGGTCCTGCTGTATACGAATCATGGCCAGTTTGATGAGATCAGCGGCCGTTCCCTGGATGGGAGTGTTCACAGCCACCCTTTCCTGGAAGGAACGCACCCGATTGTTGGTCGAATGGATATCGGGCAGGAGGCGGCGTCTGCCCAGCAGGGTCTCCACCCAACCATCGCGATGGGCGTTCTCCTTGGTCCGGTCGATGAAAGTCCGGACTCCGGGATAAGTCTCGAAATAGGTTTCTTTGAACGCGGTGGCCTCCTTCACCTTGACCTTGATCTGTCGGGCGAGGGCCCGTGACCCCATCCCGTAGATGACCCCGAAATTGATAGCCTTGGCCCGGCTCCGCATTTCCGCCGTCACCTGGTCTTCATCGATCCCGGCGATCAAAGCGGCCGTTCGGCGGTGCACGTCGCCGCCTTCGCGAAACACCGCCAACAGGCCGGGATCGTCGGCCAGATGCGCCAACAGCCGCAGTTCAACCTGGGAATAATCCGCCGAGAGGAAGACATTACCCGCGGCCCGGGGGACAAAGGCCCGCCTGATCTGACGACCCAATTCGGTGCGCACCGGTATGTTCTGCAGGTTGGGTTCCGAACTGGACAGCCGCCCGGTGGCGGCGACCGCCTGGTTGTAGGTGGTGTGAATGAGACCCGTGTCGGGATTGGCGAGTTGCGGCAGAGTCTCCACATAGGTGTTCTGAAGCTTGGCCACCTGACGGTACTCCAGGATGAGAGCCGGCAGTTCGTGATCCTCGGCCAGAGCAGCCAGGACCGTGACATCGGTGCTCCAACCCGTTGCGGTTTTTTTGAGGGGTTTCAATCCCAGCTTGTCGAACAGGATGACCGCGAGCTGCTTGGGACTCTGGATGTTGAAGTCCTCCCCGGCCAGCCCGATGATCCGCTCCTGCAGACCGTCCATCTCCTTCACGAACCGTGCGCGCAGATTGCCCAGGAAGGGCCGATCCACCATTATGCCGTTTCGTTCCATGGTCAACAACACGCCGGCGACGGGCATTTCGAGATTCGTGAAGAGATCGATCATGCCGGCGGTAGCCAGTTTCGGCTCGAAGACTTCGTACAGCCTCAGGGTAAAATCAGCATCCTCGGCGGCGTAGAGACCGAGCCGATCCATGTCCACGGAGAGGATATCCTTGAGCCGGTCACCCGGAGCGAAGAGATCGCCGTAGGGCATCATCCGATGATCAAGGAATTCAAGGACAAGGTCGTCGAGACCGTGACCTCTGCGCCCGGGGTCCAACACATATGAGGCCAGCATCGTGTCGAAACGGTCGCCGCCAAGCTCCAGCCCATGCCGACCGAGCACCCACTCGTCGAATTTGAGATTCTGGCCGACTTTCGGACAATCGCCGGCCAGGACGGGACCCAGCACGGCCTGGACCGATGCCAAGCGGCTGACTTCCCTACCGACGGGAAAAAGCGTGTCCCGGATTTCGCCCGCCTCGTCGTCTTCGCGCCAGAGTACAGGGACATAGGCCGGCTCCAAGCGCCGCCCGGCCCGATCCCGACCGGCCAGACAAACACCAACCAGGCGGCAGGTGTCGGAACGGAGTCCGTCGGTTTCGGTGTCCACCGCCAAGGGGGCGGGCGGATCCCTCCTTTCCAGCCAGGCCTCCAGCTTTTCGTCGGTGTCCAGCACCACGTACCCGCGGTCATGGCGGCGCTCTCTCCAGGAGATCTCTGCAGCGGCTGCGGGCTGGGAGTCAGCCGCCGCGACAGGAGCTGCACTCACTTCCGGTTCCTGCTGCACCGGGACCTGTCCCATGGCTGACCCAGCCATCCGGTCGATCTGGGCCAGGATTCGCCGCAAGCCAAGGGTCTGGAGCAACCCGCGAACCTCCTGCCCGGTCGGCAGCACCGTGCTCATGGCTTCCCAGTCGAGTTCCAGATCCACATCCTGCCGTATGACGAACAAGTTCCGGGACAGGAAGACCTGTTCCCTGTTCTCACTCAGAACCCTCTTGAGACGGGGCGTCAGCCTGCTCTGTTCAAGTCCCTCATAGAGATTTTCCAGCGATCCGTATTCCAGAATCAGTTTTCGGGCCGTCTTGTCGCCGACGCCCGGAGCACCCGGAATGTTGTCAACCGAATCACCGGCCAGTGCAAAGACCTCCTTCAGGGAGGCGGGCTCCAGCTTGTATTCACGCCGCACATCGTCGTCGGTGAACGGGGCAGGATCCCCTCCCCGCCTGGTCGGCTTGAGCATCCCGATGCGGGCGTCGAGCAACTGCATGAAATCCTTGTCACCGGTGTACAGCCAGACCTGGTCACTGACCCCGGCTGAGCGCCGGGCCATGGTACCGATGACGTCGTCGGCCTCGACACCATCCTTTTCCAGGACGGCAATTCCCCAGGCAGCCAACAGTTCCCGCAACCGGGGCAGCTGCTCGGCGAGCTCACTCGGCATCGGTTTGCGATTGGCCTTGTAGTCGGGATAAATATCATGCCGGAAGTTCTTGCCCTTCACGTCGAACACCACGGCTATCTTGGCGGGATCTTGTGTTGCGATCAACCGCAGAATGGAGTTGAAGAAACCGAAAGCCACCGAGGTGATTTCGCCGTTGGGAGCGGTCAGCGGCTGCTTGGCGAAGCCGTAATACGCACGGTAGAAGAGAGCGGAACCATCTATCAGGATCAGGGACACAATCTATGCCTTTCACCGGCCGGGACAAGATGTCGGCAGACCCATGCACCGCCGAAACCGTTGCAGGGTCTCATCCCATATAGAGTTGATTGGCGGCGATATACTCGGCCACCCCCGGAGGCAACTGTTCTTCCGGCAGAATCCCCCGGCCCAACATAGCACGGACCGTCGTGGATGACACGGGATGGTCGAAATCGGTAACGGGACTGACCCGGCCCGGATCAAGTCCGGCGCCCTGGATGGCTGCGGGAGTCGGCGCGATGCCGTCACGGGGATAGACGACGATATCAGAGAGGACCTGGATCCGC
This sequence comes from uncultured bacterium, assembly GCA_965371575.1. Lineage (GTDB taxonomy): Bacteria > Krumholzibacteriota > Krumholzibacteriia > LZORAL124-64-63 > LZORAL124-64-63 > JAGLCY01. The sequence goes on along the minus strand of CBDUYZ010000002.1, from coordinate 27,759 downwards.
CCCGGCGAACGCCAGCTGGAAAAACCGGCCAGGTTGTCTTCCCCGATGATCAGGCGCAGACGATCGGCGGGAAACTCGCGGGCCAATTCCTCCAGGGTTTCCACGGTGAAGGAAACCCGCCCCCTGGCGATCTCGCGGTCATCCACCACAACCGCTTTCAGATCCCTGAACGCCAACCGCACCATGGCCAGACGATGGGCCGGCTCGGCTGAATATTTGAATTTGTGGGGAGACCGCCAGGCGGGCACGATCATCAGTAATTCCGCCAGGTCCTGGTCCAGGATGTGTTCGGCCATGGCAAGATGGCCAAGATGGACAGGATCGAAAGACCCACCCAGAACGGCCCGCCGCATCAGTCCCCGTCCTCGTCGTCTTCCTCGTCAGCGAGAGCCCGTAGGGCCTTTCCCGCCCGGTCGGCGTAGCGACTGTCGGGAAATTCAGTGACCAGCCGCTGGTACATACTTTCAGCCGTATCCGGATCATCCAACTTCCCGGCCACCCGTGCCCGTTCCCAGAGCACGTCCGGAATGAGGGAACTCCCCGCTTCCTCGGTCAGGACGCCGTCGAGAGTAATGGCTACCGCCTCGTAGCGGTGCAACTGCTTGTAGATCTTGATCTGCTCCAGCCTTTTACGGACCATCAGATCGGAAATCTCCTCCATGTACGCGACGACCTCCGGCATACGTGGGGAATTGGGATACTCCTGACTGAATTTCATGAAGTGGAGCCTGGCTTCATAGGCGCCGGTGATGTCGCGTTCGACCCGGCCGACCTGCTCGAGATAGGCCACCCCCTCCTGAAAGAGGGCGTCCTCGACACGGCCGCTGATCGGGTAGTCCTTGCGCAGGATCTGGAATTCGACCGCGGCCAAGGGGTACTCCCCCATCACCATGTAGGTCATACCCTTGAGGTACTGGGCTTCCGCGGTCAGGCTGTCGGTGGGATTCTTTCTGATATAGGATTCCAGGGCGGCCACCGCTTCGATATCCTTACCCTGGTCGGCGAAAAATACGCCCCGCTCGTAACTGCCCACCGGATGCGGATTGCTCGCTCCACAACCGGCCAGTCCCGACAGAACACAGAGCAGGACCGCCACGCTGGTCCAGGATCCGACCGGCAAGCGTGTGACCATTCCAAATTTGAACACGAAATCCTCCCAGAAAGGTCCACACCAGAGGGGCCTGATCAGCTGCCTGTATTGGCGAAATAGATGGCGATCAGTCCGACCAGCGTGCCCAAAACGACGACCGTCTCCATCCGACCTTGCCAACCGCTGGACGCCGTTTCGGCGGTGGTGAATTCATAGAGATCGGATTCGACGTCCTTGAAGGCATCGTTGTCCACCCGGTCGCTGAAGCGGCGTTCGACGTTGTCCTTGAACAGCAGTTGGCCGGATGATGCGACGGACACCTCCACCGAGACCGATACAGCCACGTCCCGGGCCACCCAACGCCGCCAGATACCGAGAGTGCGGCCGACAGCGGGATAGGCCAGTTCCACACCCACGACTTCATACGAAAAAACGAAATCCACCGGCGCCTGGACCGTGGAATCACCGGCGATCACGAACAGATCGTAGCCACGGCTGCTCAGGATACCCGCGGCCACGACCCCGAACAGCTCATCCTGCTCGCTGCCGCCCTGGTCTACCAGAAGCACGGCCCCGGGCGCGAAAGGCAGTGAGGAGGTGGCGGCCGTTACGATCTCCCCCATCAGGGCTTCGGTGAGCCAAAGGTTGGTGCGGACGGTGTCGGCTTCAGCCAGTTCCGGCAATTGAACGGGTGCGGTTCCAATAGGTTCTTCACCGGCGCGAGCCCCTACCGTACCGGTTACAAACAACACCGTCGTCAGCGCTAGAACAACAATCGTCGATGCGGATTTCCTGTACATTTGGTCCGAAATCCCTTTCTTGCCGCCGCCAGCGGAAAGTCTCCACCCGTTCGCAGGGAATGACGTCAAAACCCGGCCCGGAATGTTGTCACCGCGAAGCGCCGGGAACGTAGCGAGCAGCCATCGCTTCGCAATCCGGCCAAGACGATTACATTAACAATCCGGACCAACTGCCCAAACATCGAAAGCGGTGACCGCCCTGAACTCAGCGTCGATCCATTGACCTGGCTGGAGTTTGCCGGCGGGCATGACCACGATTCCGTCCAGGTCGTAGCCGAAATGATAACTCCGACACAGGGCGAGGGAAACTCCCGATCTCATTACACCGGTCGGCCCTTCGCGTTCCACCCCGTCGGCCCAGACGCCGTCCTGAAATGATTCCAGGATACGCCCGGTCTCCTCGGCGTTCTCGGTGCCAGGCCGTACCAACTCGTCCACCACCACACTGAAGGTCTGGCCAAGCCTGGCCTGTTGACGCCGCAGGGAAATCTCGGCCTGCAGATCCATGATCAAGGCCTCACGATCATGGCTGACCTCGTCCGGAACCCGGTCGGGCATCTCCGCCGACGGAGTCCCCTGCTCGAGTGAGAACTGGTAGGTGCCGAGGTGATCGAATTCCACTTCGGCCAGGAAATCGGCCAAGAGGACCACGTCATCCTCTTCTTCTCCGGGAAAGCCGAGCAGAGCCGTGGACCTAAGGACCAGATCGGGCCGGTCCGCCCGCAGAGCCCCGAAAAAAGCCGGCGTGGCCGTGAAGCCCCCGGGGCGGCGCATCGCTTTGAGGATCCGGGGTGAAGCGTGCTGGATAGGAATATCGAGGTAGGGAGCCAATTTTTCCAGTTCCAGCAATCGGCGTATGTCGCCTACCGACACCAGGCCGGCATACAGATACAGCAACCGCATACGACGCAGACCATCCACCTGGTCCAGGGTCCGGACCAGATCCAGGAGACTTTGGCCGGTGTCACGCCCGAAATCGCTCGTGTTCTGCGAGACCAGTTGGATTTCCGTCACCCCCCGGTCCACGAGTTCCCGCACTTCCGTCACGATCTCCGCCACGGAACGGCTGCGTTGTTTACCACGGATCAGGGGAATCCGACAGAAGGTGCAGTTGCAATTGCAGCCTTCGCCGATCTTGACGAAGGCCAGGTGGGCCGGAGTCAACAGGGGCCGTCCCAACAGACCGGTGTAGTTGACGGTCATGGGATCATCGACGATGGGCGGGCCCGGCAGGGGAACGGTCTGGGGAGCGGGGGGAGACAACGCACTGGAAGACGCATTACCACCGATACAGGCTGCCACGACCCGGTCGAACTGACCCACGCCGGCAACCACGTCCACCTCGGGAAAACGACGCTGGATCTCGTCGCCGTGCTCCTGCGACCAGCAGCCGCAGACCACCAGTGTCCTGTCCTCCTTGCTGTCTACCAGGGCCTGCAGGGTCTCCTCGCTGTCGCTGCGGGCAGCAGCGATGAAACCGCAGGTGTTGAGCACCCAGATATCCGCCGCGCCGGGATCCGAGACGGGCTGGACGCCCTTCAAGGCAAACCGCCCCAGAAGCGCCTCGGAGTCGACCAGGTTCTTGTCGCAACCGAGGGTGGCGCAAAAAATCCGTTTCATCAAGCCCGTCCCTCGTCCATGCTCGGCAGGTTCTCGGGTTTGATCAGGACGTCCCGCGCCTTGCTGCCCGTGAACGGCCCCACCACGCCGGCTTCCTCGAGCATGTCCATCAAACGCCCTGCCCGGGTGTAACCTATACGCAGCCGGCGCTGCAGCAGGGAAGTCGACCCACTCTGGTGCAGAACCACGACCTGTCGTGCATTCTCGAACAGATCGTCCTCGCCGGTGACCATACCTCCACCGGCGGGATTCTCTTGGAGACTGATCTCCTCGGTCGCCCCCTCGAACATACGCCAATGCGCGGCAATGGCCTCGCACTCGTCGACGTCGATAAAGGATCCGTGCACGCGCACCGGCAGAGCTCGTCCGGGCTGCAGGTAGAGCATATCCCCGTGGCCGAGCAGCTGTTCGGCGCCGTTCATGTCCAGCACCGTGCGCGAGTCGTTTTTCTGGATCACGCGGAAGGCGATGCGGCAGGGAATGTTGGCCTTGATCACACCGGTCAGCACGTCGACGCTGGGCCTCTGGGTTGCCAGGATGAGATGAATGCCCACGGCACGCGCCTTCTGCGCCAGCCGCGTGATCGGCCCTTCGATGTCGTTGCCGAGCTGGATCATGAGGTCGGCCAGTTCATCGACGATGGTCAGGAAAAAGGGCATGGGTTCGGTGACGGTTTCACCATCCGCGTCGAGGACCTCCCCCTTGGCCACCTTCTCGTTGTATTGCTGGATGTTGCGGACCGAACACTTGGCCAACTGACGGTAGCGGAATTCCATCTGGGCCACCAGCCACTGCATGGCCTTGAGAGCCTCGCGCGGATCGGTGACCACCGGCAGCAGCAAGTGGGGGATTCCGTTGTAGACGTTCATTTCCAGCATCTTGGGGTCAATGAGAATCATGCGCAGGTTCGCCGGATCGTTGCGCATGATCAGGTTGCAGATGATGGCGTTCAGACAGACCGACTTGCCGCTGCCGGTCGATCCGGCCACCAGCAGGTGGGGCAACGCTGCGATATCGATGCTCACGGGCCGGCCCACCACGTCCTGGCCCAGCACGACCGACAGCGGACCGCGTTTCAGGGTCCCGGTCAGTTCCAGCACCTCCCTCAGACGGACCATACGGGCGGTGGGGTTGGGAATTTCGATGCCGACAGCCGCTTTGCCGGGAATGGGAGCTTCCATGCGGATGGACCGGGCGCGCATGGCCAGAGCCAGGTCATCGCTCCGCTGAACGATCTGGTTCACCCGGATCCCGGGGCCGGGCTGGTACTCGAAGGTCGTGACCACGGGACCCGGCCTGACGTCCTTGACCTCGCCCTCCACGCCGAAGGAACGCAGGGTTTCTTCCAGGAGGTCGGCGGCCTTATCCAATTCGGAGGCCGATACCGTTTGTCCCTCCGGGCCGGCCGGAGTCAGGAGGTCCAGACCCGGCAAGGCGATGGGACCGACTTTCTTTCTGGGCTTTTTGCGAGGCTTGGACCGCGGGGGGACATCCCCGGACACGAGGCCCTCGCCCGCGAATTCTCCGGCGGCGCCGGGCAGAACCCGTTCCTCAAGAATCTCCTTTGGCAGGTTCTCGCCAGGCTGGGACACGGAATTCGGTGCCTGGTGCAGGATCCTTTCCTTGGTCCCGGGTGTAGTACCATCCGCTTCCCCGTCGTCTTCTTCGGAATTGGCAACAGCAAAGACCGCCGGATCATCGCCCCGAGCCCCCAACGGTCGGGCAACCAGGCCAGCCAACCACCGGCCCAAACCGGCGATCACGGCCACGGGCCAACTCACGATATCCAGCAGACCGCGGGAAATGATTCCCAACCCCCTGCCCAGCCCGGACACCGCGCCCGTCAAGCCGCCTAGCCAGGGTTTCAGGACCAGGATCGCCGCCACGAGCAGGAAGAGAGTCAGGAAGATGCGGCCACCCCACAGCCCGAACAGGGCATGGAATCCCCGGGCCAGAAAGACCCCGACGATACCACCCAGCCGGGTGCCGGTCTCCTCGGTGAAGACTCCCCCCGGCTGGGCGATCCACGCGGAGGTCACGAGCCAGAAAGGAACGGTGCGCAGAACCCACGGGCTGAGGTTTCGCTGGCGTCCTGCCAGGAAACCGATCCCCACCACCGCAAGCAGGAGAGGAATCGTCCAGCACCACAGGCTGCCGAACACCAGATGCAGGGCCACGTTGAGAAGTGAACCCACGGGACCGCCGGGGTTTTCGAGAGCCAGTGGATCGCCGGCGCCCCGGCCACCCAGAACACCCCACCAGGACCCGGGATCACCGGTCAGAGCCAGGCCGCAATAAACGGCGACAGCCAGCAGGAGAAGGCCTGTCAACCATGCCGCCTCGTACCAGGGGCGTGTCCCCTGCTTTTTAGCCTTCTTCGGATTTCGCCCGGACACGCAAACCCTCCTGCAGATGGGTCAATTCCTCTTCAAGGAAGCGTGTCGTGGCCTTGCCGTCCAGAAAGACCTGATTGTTCAACACCTCTAGGTGGAACGGGGTGCTGGTGGGCAGTCCTTCGAAAACGCATTCGGCGAGCGCCCGCCGCATCCTTGCGACAGCTTCTTCGCGATTTTTGCCATGGACGATGATCTTCGCCAATAGTGAATCATAGTATGGAGGCACCAGATAGTCGGAATAGATATGGGTATCTACCCTGACCCCGGGTCCTCCGGGTGCATGATAGTAGAAGACCCGGCCGGGACAGGGCATGAAATCACGCTCCGGATTTTCCGCGTTTATCCGGCATTCGATGGCGTGCCCGGTGACTTTCACGTCAGCCTGGGTGAAATCGAATTTTTCCCCGGCGGCCACCCTGATCATCAACTTCATGAGGTCGAAACCGGTGACCATCTCGGTAACCGGGTGTTCCACCTGGATCCTGGTGTTCATCTCCATGAAGTAGAAGGATCCGTCCTCATCCAGCAGGAATTCCACGGTTCCGGCACTCCGGTACTCGACCCGTTTGGCCAGGCGGACAGCGGCATCACCCATCTCCTTGCGCAGACGGGAGTCCACGGCCGGGGACGGGGCTTCCTCGATCAACTTCTGGTGCCGGCGCTGGACGGAACAATCTCGTTCGCCGAAGTAGATCACCTGGCCGTGTTCGTCCCCCATCAGTTGGACTTCCACATGCCGGGGATTGACCAGGTATTTCTCGAGGTAGACCGCGTCGTTTCCGAAGGCTGCACCGGCTTCGGTCCGGGCCGCCACGTAGTTCTTGCGCAGTTCCTCCTCATCCATGGCCACCCGCATTCCCTTGCCGCCTCCACCGGCAGTAGCCTTGACGATGACCGGATACTTGAACCGACCCGCCGCCTCCACCGCAGCTTCCACCGTTTCCACCAGGCCGGTCCCGGGCACCGTGGGCACATCGGCCTCTTCGGCCATGGCCCGGGCGGTGACCTTGTCGCCCATCTGGCGGATCACCTCGGGCGGCGGCCCGATCCAGACGAAATCGTTTTCGCAGCATATCTCGGCGAACTCGGCGTTCTCGGCGAGAAAACCGTAACCGGGATGAATGGCCTCGGCGCCGGTGATTTCCGCGGCCGCGATGATGTTCGGAATGCGCAGATAGCTTTCGGCGCTGGAGGTCTTGCCCACGCAGACGGACTCGTCCGCATATTTGACGTGCAGGGAATCAGTGTCGGCCGAGGAATGGATCGCCACGCTCTGGATGTCGAGTTCACGGCAGGCCCTCATGATCCGCAGGGCGATCTCACCCCGGTTGGCGATCAGAATCTTCTTGAACATGCAGAACTTCCTGTAGGAAAGACACGCAAATCATCACACCTGACCAGTTGGGGTGCACCGCAATGCGGTCCCCAACCAGTTAAGGGGGACTTTTCGTTTCGAGTGCTTTATTTTGGGGTTCCCGGGCCCTGATGGCAAGAGAAAATGGCCCCCCGGCAGGCCATTTTCCGATTCCGCAGCTGATAGACGACTGTCAGATGGTCTGGACTTCCTCCTTCGTCTCACTGCTCGATTCCTCGAAACGATCCCAGGTATTGTCGCTGCTGGCCTGGATGCCCTTGACCCGGAGCATGAACTCGTGGGGATTGCTGCTGGCCTTGGTCGCCACCTCGATGGTGATTTTCTTCTCCTTGTACAACTGCATCAGGGCCTGGTCGAAGGTCTGCATCTGGTACTGGATAAAGCCCTCCTGAATCGCCTGACGTATCATCACGGTCTTTTCCGCATCGCGGATGTACTCGCGAATGGTACCGGTGGCAATCAAGATCTCGCAGGCCGGATATCGGGTCAGGCCGTCGGCGTCGGTCACCAACCGCTGGGAAATGACCGCCTGCATGGTCGAAGCCAGCAGGTAACGGATCTCCTGGTGCTGGTGGGGCGGGAAGAAGGAGATGATACGACTTATCGTCTGGGTGGAGTCGATGGTATGCATGGTGCTCAGAACCAGATGGCCCGTGTCCGCCGCGGTCAGGGCGATTTTCATCGACTCGGCATCCCGAATCTCACCGATGAGGATCACGTCCGGGTCTTGTCTGAGAACATGCCTCAAGGCGTCAGCATAACTCCCTGTGTCGCAACCGATTTCACGTTGGCTTATAATGCTCTTCTGGTCGCGGTGCAGAAATTCGATGGGATCCTCGATGGTAATCACGTGCCGGGAACAGTCACGGTTGATGATATCCACGATGGAAGCCAAAGTGGTCGACTTGCCGCTGCCGACGGTGCCGGTCACCAGAATCATTCCCCGCGGTCGGACTGCCAGTTCCTTGACCACTTCGGGCAGGCCCAGTTCGTCAGTGGTCTTGATCTCCACAGGCACATGGCGGAAGACCATGGCCACACTGCCGCGCTGAACGTAGAAATTGGCCCGGAACCGGGCAACGCCCGGCACGCCGAAGGCGAAATCGATTTCCCGGGTGCCCTCGAAGACCTCACGCTGACTGGGCGACAGGATCTGCTGGGCCACCTCCGTCATGTCCTGCACGGAGGGAGCATCATAATCGGTGTAAACCAGCGTGCCGTTGATTCTGTAAACGGGTGGCGACGCCACTTTCAAGTGGAGATCACTCGCGCCCCTGGAGATCATTTCATTGAGGATCTTCTTGATATCCATTTATGGATTCTCCTGTTACGGGTTCCATCCCACAAACCGGCGTCGGCTCGGTCGTTAGCCCGGATTATTCATGAATAATCCGGGTTAGGCCTTCGTTCCACTCCTGAACATCGGCAATATTTCGGCCCACTTGAACAGCGAATTCAGGAGCGACGAGACAGAAAAAGAGCCCGGAAAGAACGAAAAACGCTCTTTCCGGGCTGCTGTACTCCGACTCGAGCCGGGGCGGACAGGGGCGCGCAGGTCCGTTGATCAGTCGGGGTCGATGAGAAAGAGAACTGCCTCGGCCTCCACCGGGTTGCCGTCCTCGACGAAGATCTCCTTGATCGTACCGCTGAATTCGGCCTCAATCTCGTTCATGACCTTCATGGCCTCGATGATGCACAGGGTCTGGCCGGTCGCCACCCGGTCCCCCACCTCGGCGAAAGGGGCGCTGGTGGGAGAAGCGGCGCGGTAGAAGGTGCCGACGATGGGCGACCGTAGATCCTTCCAGCTGGCCCGGCTGGGATCTGCGACCGCGGGCGATGTCTCGGCGGCGGGTGCAGAAGTCTGAGGCAGGGGCACCTGCATGGCCGGAACGACCGAAGCGGCGGCCAGGGCCGGCGGACCTGATTTCTGGATGCGGATCGTAGTGTCTTCATGACTGATCTCCAGCTCCTCGATACCGCTGTCTTCGACCAGCTTGACAAGTTCGCGAACCTTGTCGATATCCATATCAGACCCTCCGGTGCGTGGAACGATTTTCATGTTAAACCCTTCCCAGGTACTTCCCGGTGCGGGAATCGATTTTGAGGATCGCACCCTCTTCGATGAAGAGGGGCACCTGCACCAGGAGTCCCGTTTCCATGGTGGCCGGTTTGGAGCCGCCCTGGGCGGTGTCTCCACGCACGCCTGGATCGGTTTGCGTGACCTGCAACTCCACAGTCAGCGGAGCTTCCACCGTCAGCGGTTTATCCTCCATCAGCAGCACGCTGCACATTTCGCTTTCCTTGATATACAGGGGCACGTCCCCCAAGGTGTCCTTGTGCAGCTGGACCTGTTCAAAGGTTTCGGTGTTCATGAAAACATAAAATTCACCATCGGGATACAAATATTGAAATTCCCGGCGCTCCAGCCGCACTTCTTCGATTTTTTCCCCAGCCCTGAAGGTCTCTTCGATCACCTTGCCGTTTTCGACGTTTTTCAACTTGCTGCGGACGAAGGCCGGGCCCTTGCCCGGTTTGACATGCTGGAATTCCACGATGGACCACAAGCCGTTCTTGTGTTTCATGGTGAATCCGGTCCGGAAATTACTCGTATCAGCCAACTCGACCCTTTCTTTCCCTCGTAAGCCCGTTTAGCTATCTCTCAGAACCCGGTAATTGATAACACGCCGTTCCCGTCATGGCAATTAATGTTACCCTGGATTATTCCGCTCGGTCCCCTTGCGTCCGGCCTTCAACAGGGCCGCTATTCCCACCAGGGCCAAGCGGTAGCCGTCGATCCCGAAACCGCGAATCCCCGCGGTCACCACATCGGCCAGCAGGTTTTTGCGCCGGAAGGACTCCCGAGCGTCGGGATTGGTCAAGTGTATTTCCACAACCGGGATCTCCACCGCCGCCACCGCGTCCCGGATGGCCACTGAGGTGTGCGTGTAGGCAGCGGCGTTGAGGATGAGCCCCTCGGCCGCGTCGCCGGCCCGGTGAATCATGCCGACCAACTCCCCCTCCAGGTCCGACTGCAGGAATTCGAGTTCGAGACCGAGGTCCCCGGCCCAGCCCAGGCACCGGGACTCCAACTCCGACCAAGTGGTATGACCGTAGATCTCCGGTTGACGCCTGCCCAGACGACCAAGATTGGGTCCACCGACCACAACCACGAGCGGGGTCATTGAGACGGCCCGTCTTGCTGTCGTATGCGGTTGATCCATTCCTTGAACTGCTTCTTCTCGCTGGACCGTTGGACTGCCCGCCGGTCGCCGTGGCCGGCCGCGGGAGTCTGGAGCGACGGGATCCGTCTCTCCAGTCCCGGCGGGACGATGGAACTTTCGGCCTGGATCTCTGCTATCCGCTGCAGGACATCCTTGCGGTCCGGTTCCCGGTCTATCATATGGTTGAGGGCAGCCAGGGCCTTGTTGCGGTAGCCCTGGGAGAGATAGATATCCACCAGGGTCATGGTGACGAAGGATGAGTCCGCGGAGCCGACGGGAAGATCCCGCGCGGCGAACTGCTTGGCTTCCGCCAGAGCTCCGGACCACCTGTCGTCATCCGGATCCAGTACCACCAGCTTTTCCAGCAGGGAAATCGATCCCTCCCAGTCCTGACGACTTCGGGCGTCTTCGGCCAACAGGCACAGAACGACGAAATTTTCCGCGTCCAGTTCCAGGGCACACGCCAGGGCCTGCCGCGCCTCATCCACCCGGCCGGCGTCCAGCAGGGTACACCCCTTGATCACCAGGGCAGAGATATAATCAGGATGCCGACTCAAACCGTCGTCCAGCAAGTCCAGCGCGTCATCCCAACGCCCGGCCTGGCGCAACAGGTCAGCCAGGGGGGCAAAGACCCGCGAGTGCGGGTCCTGCGCCAGCCGCTGGGTGAAGATGTCGATTTTACGGTCCAGGTTCATGTAGGGACCCCGGATATCATGCCAATGTCTTGAGGTATTCGCCAACGACCTCCATGTCGAGCCACAAACCGGAAGTCTCGGCCAGGGGGAAACGCGCCTTCACGCCTACCAGCATGTCTTCCGCCGCCGCCAAATCCTCCTGGTCTGCGCCGTTGCTCCAGCCGCCGGCACAGAGTTCAGCACCACGGGACACGATCCGGACGGCCTTGCGGGCGAATACCCTGCTCATGGCCGCAAAGGCCTCCGCTGTGGCATCTCCCTGTTCAACGAGACGGGCAGCCTGGAGCGTGAAGGCGGCAGCCACTTCGCAGACGGTCATCATGTCGGCGAAGGCGAACATGACGATCTGGTTCCTGGTCAACCTGGCCCGGTGCATGTGCATGATCACGTCGTTGAGGCCACGGACGGCGCCGGCAACCATGGCCGCCCCGACCACAGGTTCTGCTTCATGCAGCTGGTCCATCTCGACGGCCATGTTCTCGTAGAACCCGCCCTTGGACCGGACCGTTTCCTTCCACCTGTACAAGGCGATGATACTCTGCTGGATCTCGCTGGTGCCCTCGTAGATGGTGGTGATCCGGACATCGCGGCGCATCTTCTCCACGACGTATTCACGCGCATAGCCATAGCCGCCCAGAGCCTGGATGGAAGCGTCGGCCGCACGGTTGCCCGCCTCGGTTCCCCATAACTTGGCTATGGAGCCCTCGGTGCCCATGTTCTTGCCGCCTTCGTCGAGTTGCAGGGCCACCTGTTCCATGTGGGCCCGGCCCGCGGCTAGATCGATCCAGTTCTCCACGAGCAGCTTTAGCAGATACCCCTGCTTATCAACAAGTAGGCCGCCGAACTGTTTCCGGGCCTTGGCGTAGGCCAGCGCACGGTTCAAGGGCCCCTGCCCTCCTCCGAGGCCGAACGCTCCCACCATCAACCGGGTGTAGCCGAACACCTCGTTGGCCTGCTTGAGACCCTGGCCTTCCACCAGACCGATGAGGTTCTCGGCCGGAAGGTCCATATCCTCCAGCAGGACACCGGTGGTATTGGAGGCCCGGATGCCGTGCTTCTCCTCATGCTTCCCCACGGACAGGCCGGGGGTGTCGCGTTCCACCACGAAAAAGCTGAGGCCGTCCGGAGTCCTGGCCAGGATTGTGTAGATCTGGGCCACTCCTCCATTGGTGATGAACTGCTTGGTCCCGTTCAACCGGTAGCCAGTGACGTTTCCGTCGGCATCAAGGATCCGGTCAGCGGTGGTTTTCACTGCCGCGACGTCGCTGCCGGCTTCCGGCTCGGTCACACCGTAGGCCACGATCACACCTTCGGTCGCGATCCGGGTGAGCCATTTTTTCTTCTGTTCACTGGTGCCGCCCACAAGAATGGGATCTGTACCCAGGCAAATGGCCAGAAAGGCCGTGGCCACGCCCAGATCCCTGGAGGCAATCTCCTCGCTGACCCGACAGATGTCCCGCGCCCCTCCCCCGAGCCCGCCGAATTCCTCGGGCAGGAATATCAGATGCAGACCGACGTCCGGAGACAGTAACTTCGCGATGACGTCGTCGGGGAAAAGGTCCTCGGCATCGAGAGCCATGATCTTTTCGTCCGGCAGTTCGCGGTCGACGACCCGCCGCAATGTCTGAATGACCATATCGCACATTTCGGAGGACAGACCGGTTGGGACGATCATGGATCCTTACTCACTTTCGACTAGGCCCCCAGACAATTAATGCGGGCTCAGGGAATGTTGATGCTGCCGGACCCGACCAGAACGCACTGACCGCCGACCTGAATGCCGAAGGCCCGTCCGCCGGAAATTCCGGCTTCTGCAATGAGACGGCTGGGGCGACCCATCTCGAGACCCTGCTCGCAGATGATCCGCACCTTGGAACTGTACTTAATCAGACGATGCTTGACCAGGTAGGCCACGAGGGCTCCGGTAGCGGCCCCGCTGGCGGCGTCCTCCGGAATGCCGAAATAGGGGGCGAACATGCGACAGTGGACGGTCGCTTCGGGTTGAACAGTTTCGCAGGTGAACACAAAAAGGTCGCCGAAGCCCAGATCCCGGGCAATGGATTCGGCGTCCCGGTTACGCAGGATGATCCGTCCCATGGCATCGAGTGAGGCCAAGGGAACGATATGGATGGGCAGGCCCGTGGAAATGACTTCGCAGGGCAGACCCGTGATCGCGATATCATCCTCGGGCAAGCCAAGAGTCCGGGCCACCTTTCCCCGGTGGAAATACTGGCCCATGAATGCGGGAGCATCCTGGCGGAGGCTGTAGATCAGGTTGTCGTTCTCGTAGCTGGTCACCACCTCGTACTGGCCCGCTTCGAGTTCCCAGGTGAAGGACTCCTGCTTTTCTCTGGCAACACGTCTGCTGCCAAGGTGATCCAGGGCAAAGGTGGCGCCGAGGACGGAATGTCCGCCGAAGGGAATTTCCGCCGCGGGAGTAAAGACACGCAGACCGGCGCGCCCGGAATCACGCTCGGATGAAGGCAGGATGAAGGCAATCTCCCCCGGGCCAAGCTCCCTGGCCAGAGACTGCATCATATCCGGCGGAACCCCGGTTCCATCGGGAAAGAGGTAAAGACGGCTGCCACCGAAGGGGCGGTCCGTGAAAACATCAATCAGGAGGAATTCAAGTTCCATGATCCGATGGGACACCTCGGGCCCGGGGTTTCCTAGCATGCTACGCTCAAACAGGCCTGACCGGCCCGCACGCAGATTGCAGAATCTAGCACACACCATCCCGGCACGCCAAGATCTTTGGGGATTTCGGTGGCGGAACAACCGGCGCGCGGGGTAGCGGAAACCTCCTTCTCAAGCCCGATTCAAGCCTCGATGAGCACCGAAGCCACGGCGAATTCCCGTTCGTGACTGATGGTAAGGTGGACCCTACTCCCGCCGACCCTGGCCATGGCAGCGAGTGCCCGACCGTGCAGAACCAGCCCCACGGGACCCAGGGTGGACTTTACTACTTCGATGTCCCGGTAGGGGATCCCCCGCACATCGGCACCCAAGGCCTTAAGGAATGCCTCCTTGGCGGCCCAGCGGCCAGCCAAGGAGACAGCAGTCCGGGCCGGCGATTCCCGGTCCCGGCCAGGGGAAGCGAGCTCTCCGGTCCGGAAACAGCGCCCCGTAAAACGATCCCCGTGGCGAACAAGCAGCTCTGCGATCCTTGCCACCGCGACGATATCGGTGCCGATACCCACCACGCTCAATAGGCGCCCTTCCTTTCAATGACTGCTGGCAGGGTTCGCAACAGCACATGAAGGTCCACCCGGAATCCGGCCCGGCGCGCGTACTCCTGGTCGAGTTCCATCCACTCCTGGAAATCCAGATGGCTGCGTCCGGAGACCTGCCACAAACAGGTCAGACCGGGTTTGGCCAACAGGCGGCAGGCTTGTTCTGGAGTGTAGTCTTTGACTTCAGCGGGAATCTGCGGCCGGGGGCCCACGATGCTCATTTCGCCACGAAAAACGTTGATCAGCTGGGGAAATTCATCGAGGCTGCTGCGTCTCAGAAAGGTGCCCACGCCGGTAATCCGCGGGTCATTCTTGATTTTGAAGGCAGCCCCAGTGGCTTCGTTCAAGTGCTGAATGTGTTCCTTCTGATCCTCGGCATCGCTGGTCATGGAGCGGAACTTGTAACAACGGAACATGCGCCCACGGAAACCAACCCGTTGCTGTTTGAAGAAAACGGGACCCGGAGTTTCAAGCTTGATCAATATGACAATGAAGGGGAGCAGCGGCAGGATCAGCAGGAGCCCGGACAGGGAGGCGGCCACGTCGAACAAACGCTTGAGCACGCGATAGCTAGGAGAACAGCCGCCTTCATAACCCTCCCCACAGGGCTGCACGAATTCGTCGAAACCCTGTTCACTGCCGTAGAAGTTTTCAACTCTCATGGTTCGACATCTCTTGCTGACTGCATTTCCCAGTCATAGACCCGGACTCCCGCCGCTGTGGTGACCAGTCGCAGATGTCCGCGACGAGACATCGCCGTGAGCAGGTGATCCCCAGGATCGAAGTACCACTCCCGAGCCAGCACCAACCAGCACCGTTTCCTGCCGGCCAGGATTCGTTCACAGAACGCACCCGCTTCCCGGGTGCCCTGGAGGGCCGCATGCCCGTAAGTGCCCAGTACTTCACCGGAACCCCGGTAATAATACCGGAACACGGAAGTGATCACGGGGGCCAGGACGGGGTCCCCCTCGTTATTGGCCTTTTCCAGGTACACGGCCGCCGCCCGGACATCGGCCTTGAAGTAGCGCTCATTCCAATAATAACCGCCCAACGACCACAAGGTCAAACAGGTCAGCAGCACCGTCGCCGCCAATGCCGCGCGGCGAGGCAAACCGGCCAGTCCGAAAGCCGTCAGAGCCAGGATCCAGGGCAAAGCCATGGCCACGTAGCGTGGATTCCAGGGCTTGACGTTGCGCAGCGCCAAAAATGTCAAAATCAACACCGGAACGATGATCCACACCAGAAGCGAAGCGCGTTTCCGGTCAAGCCGGATCAGTCCGGCCAGGAGGCCCACCCCGACCGGCACGGCGCCAAGGAAAAGGATCGGCCAGGCGCTCCTCAGCACGGCTATCCGGTCAGGCTGGTGGAGTTCACGCAGCGAAGGCCCGAGGCTGTAACCGTAGAAAAAGGTCTGGAGGGTGTAGGCCCAGGCCAGCGGAGAAAACGTGGTCTCCCCGCGCAGAGGATCCCCCGTACCGGCGCCGGGCATAACCCGATCAACAGCCCAGATACCCGCGGCTTTCAGGAGCCAGGGCGAGACCAGCAACAATCCGCAGCCGAAAGCCACCCCCCACAATCCCCATTCCCTTCGACTGGACGGAAAATGGAAAAAAAGCACACCCAACCCCATGCCAAGCCAGAGGAACATGCCTCCCAGATTACTCCACACAGCACCGGCGGCAGCCAACGCGAACAGAACAGCCAACCCGATTCCTGATCTCCGGCGGGCCAGCGTCAGGATCGCCAGGGCCATGAGCACTGAAAACATGATCAGAAACGAATATCCGCGGCCCTCCTGACTGTACCAAATATGGAAAGGGTTCAGAGCCAGCAACAGGACGGCCAGCCGCGCGGCCCGCCCCCCCAGCAGGCGGGATACGACCAGACCGAACAGCGGAATGGTGACAATCCCGGCGATAGCGGCGGGTAGTCGGAGCATGAAGGCGGAATCCTGCAGACGGATCAGCGGCCACACCACAGCCATGTAGAGGGGTCCCTGGATCGAGTCGCGGATCTGCTCGATAAACCCGGCCGGGATGCCGGGGCGAATCATCTGCCAGGTGAGGAGTTCATCGACCCAGAGGGATTGTCCGGCAAGGGAATACAGACGCAACACCGCGCCCAGTAATACGACCATGAGCAGGAAGCCGGGCGAAAGTGCGACCTTGTCGGCACCATCGTCCGCGGCCCAATCGGCCGGCGGAACCAGGGATGCGGCGCGACTGGTCTTGTTCATGGGCAATTGCCTTCGCGGTTCATGAAAATTATTCGGCGGCCGGTTGCAGGGTGACTCCCGGCCGGTAATCCTTCAGTTCCACATCAATCGACCCGACCGGAACCTTGGTCTTGATCAGGATCGGAATCCTGCGGGCGTCGTCGGTGATGTACAAGGTCAGTTTGCCCTCATGTTTGAACAGGCCCTCGCCCTCGATAACCGGTTCGACCACGAAACAATTCCACGTTCCGGCCTCGACTTCCACCCTTTCCTTGCCGTGGACGATGACCTTCAGGTCGTAGGTGCGCCGGGAACTGTGGGCGGGGATGTCGAAGACCTTCCCCGCTTCCAGATCAAGGGTTCGCACGTAGAAAAACGCCGACAGCACATCCTGGACACCGCTGGAAATGGGAAAGGTCTCCCCGTTGGAGTACCGCGCCTCCTGCGCGAGATGGTCGAAATCGATCTCCACGGTCTTCTTGTAGTCCCCCTCTCGTAACCGTTTGTTGAAATATCGACTGTAGAGGGTTTCGACATCGACGTAACTTGTGATCTTGTCCCTCACCTTGTAGATGGAGGAAAAGAACCGGTTGCTGTTGGCCTTGCTCTGAATGTGATAGCAGGTATGACCCTTGTACTCAATCAGGTCGAGCACCTCGAGAATGCCCTCCCCTGCGTTGATGACCCCGTACCCGATGGAAAACACCATCCGCTCGCCGGGTCCATAGACCGACTGAGCCACCTCATGAGGAGGATCCTCCCCGCACAGTGCCGGGTCGGCAGACCAACCGGAGACGGACAGCATCACGATCATGGACATCGCCAGGAAAACGGACCCCGAACCGAAACGGAACCTTGCTGAAATTTGTTGATATCGCAAAAGAACGCCTTTCACTTGGGGCCGCCGTCCAGAACCCGTTCCACGGCCTGCAGAACCAGACCGGGAGTAAGATCCTTCATACAAGGATGACCCGGAACAGGACAATCGGCCAGGTCGCAGGGCGAGCACTCCACACCTGTCCGAACTGAAACATGAAAAGGAGCCGCGGGGTTCCATCCAAGCGGATCGGTGGGCCCGAACAAGGTAACCGTAGGCACGCCGAGGCTGGCCGCCAAATGTCTGGGACCGCAGTCCGTGCCCACGAAGATACGAGCCAGACCAATGAGATGAGCCAGTTCCAGAAGGGTCGTGGGCGGAGCGAATGCCTCTCCGGGCACGATATCCCGCAGTTCGGCCTCCAAATCTTCGTCCCCCGGCCCCGTCACGAAGACGGGATTGAAATCCCTGCGGCGAAATTCCTGGAAAAGTTCCGCGGCATGGCCGGCGGGCCATCCCTTTGCGCTCCACGTGGCACTCATCATCATCACCACGCGGAGTCCTGCACACCTGGTCCACTTGTCCAGCCAGGTCCGGAAGTCGCCACTGAATTCTTGTGGCGTTTCGTCCGGAACGCCAACGGCCGCAAAACCCTCGCGCCACGGGGGGGGAGCCACTCCCAGACATCGCAGGGGGTCGAGAAACGCTTCGCCTGCGAAACCGCGCAAGTCCCGGCCCGCCGTGCGGTTCCTGGGCACCTTGACGTTGTAGGCCCAGCTCCGCCGGGGCAGATCATAACCCACCCTGACCGCGGCGCCCGTCAACATCGTCCACAGGGCGGTGCGGGGACTGCCTAGCCAGTCGATGACGAGATCGTACCTGCCGTTCCGCAACACGTCCAACCAGGATTGTCCGGCCGCTGGAGGCCAGGCCAGTACCCGTAAACCGCCAGACCCGTCGGAGCGGCCGGCCAATCCTGCCAGCAGATCAACAAAGGGCCGATCGATGACCAGATCGATCGACGCGTTAGGCCAGGCGCGGACAACTTCCAGAACCGCCCGCATGGTCACCAAGGCATCGCCCAGGGCCTTGCGGCGGATGAGGAGAATCCTCTCAAAGGACGGTCGCTCTCTCACGGCCATCTCTCCTGTTGTGGGAGAGGTTCGCCCAGCAGGGAATCCAATGCTTCCCAAACCGCGGCGGGTTCTAGATCCGGCAGACAGATGAAGGCCGGGCACTCATGCAGGTCACAGGGATGACAATACGGAGCCAGGGCCAGGACCCTGTAAGGGCCGGAGGCGGCATAGGGAAACCAGATATCCGGATCGGTGGGACCAAACAGCGCCAGCGTTGGCACACCCAGCCCGACGGCGGCATGCATGATGCCTCCGTCGGCGGTGAGCAAAGCGCGGGCAGAACACGTCACCGCCAACGCCTCCGCTAGAGACAAAGCGGGTAGCACACCGCCCCTGTCCCGTGGAATCCGTGCCGCGAGCCCCACCCAGGCGGATTCCCTGCCGGGAGCCACAAGAACCACCAGGGGAAGATCCGTCCGTTCCAGGAGCTGCGGGACCAATTCATTCCAACGATCCGCGGGCCATTCCTTGCTGGGCCAAGTGGCGCAAGGCGCCAGCAGCAGATAGGGTTTGCCCGGGTCGATTCCCAGGGTGGCCAAACACTCCCTCGCCAGAGACCCGTTTTCAGGTGGGGCCAGGCGAGGCTTCAGATCATCCCTAGAGAATTGAGTGGGCAACCAGGCGGCGAAACCTAGTCCAGATTCCACATGTGTCAGGGGTGCCAGACGGCAGAGATGCTCGCCCAGTCCGCCGCGTACACTCCGGTTGAAGTCGGAATGTTCTGCCGAGACCTCTTCCCGCAGCACCTGCTGGGTATAGAGTCGACCCCGCCATTTTCTGGTTCCACCGATGCGCAGGGGGATCCCCGCCAGTTTCAACAGCCAGGCACTACGAGGATTGAAAAACAAGTCGACGGCCAGATCATAGGAGGCCCTACGCAAATCGCGAATGGTCTCCAGGGTCGAACGGGAGGCCGGCGACCGGACCATCCGGCCAACGCGGACCTTCGCATCGCCACCCATCCGGGCCACACGAAGACTATGCAAGCGGTCGATGCCGGGATGTCCGGCAAGAACGGACGCATGATCATCCTCGCACAGGTAACCGATCCTCAAGTCCGGGTCACCCCGGCGCAAAACCTCGATCAGCACGGTGGACATCACGATGTCCCCGAGATACCTGAGCCTGGTCAGGAGTACAGAACGGATAGGTCTGCCATCAAGCGCCCAACTCACCGGCCCGGACCATCCTGATCGGCCCGCCGTATGGCGGCAAAAGCGGCGGGCAGATCGTCGGCGACAAGAACCCTGGAATCATTCTCCCACTGCCGCTTTACCTCGTCCTGGTGATCGGTGCCGTAGCCTGTCCGCACCAGAACGGCGCCCAAGCCGCTGTTCCGGCCGAAGGCGACATCGCTGGCCTTGTCCCCCACGACCCAACTCCTGGCGGGGTCCCAACGGCAGGATTTGCCGGCCTCGTCAAACAGGCCGGCCGCCGGTTTGCGGCAACCGCACGCTTCCTGCGGGGCGTGGGGACAGTAATAGAATCCGTCGAAACCAGTTCCTGCCCTGGCCAGGTGCTCATCGACCCGAACCATGACCCGGGTCAGGTCCTCCGCGGTGAAGCGGCCCCTCCCGAGCCCGGATTGATTGGATACCCCGATGAGAAGGTACCCGGCGTCGGTCGCCGCACACATGGTCTCGGCCACTCCGGGCAGGAGTTCGACCTGCTCCGGATCACTCAGATAGCCTCGATCGACGATCACCACCCCATCCCGGTCCAGGAACAGGGCCGGGCCTTCGTGTGCGGGGTCGGCTGGGTGGCAGGGCTTCCAGACAGCCATCAGGATTCCTCCCGCAGGACCTGGGCGCCGTCGACCAGGTCCAGTACGGCAGACAAAACCGTTTCCCCTGTCACGGTGTCCAGACAGAATTCCGTTTGGTTGCAGGTTTTGCGATAGCAGGGACGACAGGAAAATCCCGTCGGGACGACGACCCGGGTATGACGACCCAACGGTGCGGTCCAGACCGGATTGGAAGACCCGAAAATCCCGACCGTCGGGCGATCCAGGGCGGCTGCCAGATGCATGAGGCCACTGTCATTACCAATGAACGCTGCGGATGATTTGAGAATTCCAGCAGCGGCGCGCAGATCGGTCTGTCCGGTCAGGTCCAACATGACGGCTTCGCTCTGCGGTTCCTCGCTCCAGTAACCTTTGAATCTCTCCCGCAAATGGAGAGTTGCCCCCCGGGCCGCCTCATCCCCCAGCAGGACTATCCGGACCTCCGCTTCACTGATCGCAAGTTCGAGGAAATCGCCCAGACGAGTGATTGGCCACGTCTTAGCCTCCCCGTAGGTAGTGCCGGGAGCCACAGCCCAGACCGGAGGGCCGGTGCCCGGATCCATCGCAGGCAGAGAGTCGCAACCCGGCAGTGTCGCCGGCCATTCCTTATCCAGGGTAGCCATGTGTCCCGACCCCAGTGTTTCCAGCCAGGCCTGCCCCAGGCCGATCATCTCACGGGAAAAGTGCAGGCTACCCCGGGGCACGGGTGCAAGACCCTCCGTGAGAAATGGAGAGCGGCCGTCGGAGCGGTATCCCACCCGGCAGGGAATACGGGCCAGCCAGGCAGCCAGGCCCGTCCGCAGGGACGGTGGCCCCAGGATGACGGCGTCGTAGCCCCCTCGCCGCATGAGGGCCGCCAGTCGATAAGTTCCCCACACCCCCTGGTGTCGGCGGTTGCGTTCCAGGACAATCAGTTCATCGATCCGCGGATCGTCGCGAAACAAACCCTCCCAGGCCCTCCGCACACCCAAATGAATGGCGACCGGGCGGCCGACTGCCGTCACGATGAAATTCCTGTGCTCATGGAGAAGGGACAGCAGGGGCGTATGCATGACCACGTCACCCAGCCAGTTGGGTGCCAGGACCAGCAACCGCAAACCGGAACGAGGCCCCGGAGGATTATTCATGGCTGGACGGATCACCAGGGGGAGCCCCGGGCCCCGGCACGGAGCCGGGTTCGGATCCAGACGACCCGACGCTGCGGGGCAGGGGCGTGGTTATCACGGTTGAGGCCATACTGGTCCGGCCCTGGGTCACCGCCTCAACGGCCTCCATGAGAGTCTCGATATCTACCTTTTCTCCCTTGGTGACCGGTATGACCCTGGCCCGTGGCCGTCCACGAGGCATCCACTGGGGTCCATCCGCCTTGGAAAAAATACCGATCGCGGGTACTCCCTGCGCCACGGCAAAATGGAAGAAATCAGTGTTCCCGGAGACGAAGAGGTCGCACTGGGCCAGCAACAGGATCATTTCCAGAATCGTGTCCCGCTGCAGACCGACCGGGACCTCAGAAAGGCTGGCTTCGAATTTCTGCAGGCGGCCGTTGGCCGCGGGGTCGCCCAAAGGCAGGATCTTGCACGTCAACTGGCTGGACAACTGCCTGATCAGGAACTGGATGTTTTCCATGGCGAAGACATGGCCCGTCTTGCCGACACCCGGATCGACACCGACCAGCATCTGGTCGGGATTGGGCTTGTGAAAATGGACCTGCTGGGTCATCTGACGGAGCTTCTCCAGGGGCAGGGGCCAGCGGGAAATAAATTCCTCGGGTTCGAAACCCAGGAAAGGCGCGGCTGACTTCAACCGGTCGCCACGGTAGCCGTCGTTGTTCTCGCCGATCCGCAGCTCGAAATTCACGCCGGGCCATGCGTCCTTGTGAGAAGGACCGAATCGCAGAGACGCACCGCTGGCCAGCGCCGCCAGCTCAAGCCTCGGCTGGGGGGAATAAGACATGATCACGGCCATGTCGTATTTGCCTGATCCCAATTTCCGCAACAGGGCGGCGAAGGCAGGACGCCAGGGATTGAGTTGCCCCTCCTTGTAAATCATGCATTGGCGGGCCAGTCCGCTGGGAATCACCAAGGGCGCGTGTTTCTCGGGAACCAGGAAATCCATCTTGGAACCGGGGTAGCGGTGCCGGATGGCCGTCAATAGGGGAACATGGAAGAGGAAATCACTCAGGTCACCGCAGTCGATGCACAGGATCCGAGAAGTGTCGGTCAAAGCCCTGGGCAGGGTGAATGACGCCGCCTCCCCCTTGTTGAAGAAAGGGCGCATCAAGGCGCTGATGATCTTGTGCTCGGCCAAGGAATGCCTCACAGGGCTGAGTCGGGGCCGGCTCGGGAGACTCTGCCACCCCGCTGGTTCAATTCAGGATATCCGGAAAAATGGTTTCCCACACCTCGTCCACGTGGGCAACGGGAACAAATTCTATCTCTTCTCTCACCTCTTCAGGAATGTCCTCCAGGTCAGGCTCATTGGCTTCCGGAATGATGATCCTGCGGATCCCCACCCGATGGGCAGCCAATACCTTCTCCAGCAATCCGCCTATGGGCAGTATAGCCCCAGTCAAAGTCATCTCTCCGGTCATGGCGGTCCGACGGTCCACCGGTTTGCCCACCAACAGCGACAAAAGCACTGACGCCATGGCGATGCCCGCGCTGGGCCCATCCTTGGGAACGGCCCCGGCGGGCAAATGGATGTGGATATCCCGCCCGGTGAAAAATTTCTCGTATTCCTTCCGTTCTCCGAAGCGGTTGCGCAGGTAGCTGTAAGCAGCGCTGGCGGATTCCTGCATCACGCTGCCCACCTGCCCGGTCAAGCGCAACTGGCCGCGTCCGCCGGGCATGGACAGACCCTCGATGTAGAGGATACGCCCGCCGACCTGCGTCCAGGCCAGCCCGGTCACCACGCCCACCTTCAGGCGCCGACGCAGGCGGTCGCCCGAATAGCTGGGCGAGCCCAGGTAGTCCTCGAGGTTGTTGGCGCCGATGACCTGCCGCTTCTTCTTACCCCTGGCCACGTCCGTGGCGACCTTGCGGCAGACGGTGCCGATCTCCCTCTCAAGGTTCCGCACCCCGGCCTCACGGGTATGGTCCTCAACGATGCCCATCAGACCGGCCTCGGTGAAGCGGATGAATTTACCAGTCAGGCCGTTCTCCTCGATCTGTCGGGGCATGAGATACCGCTTGGCGATCTGAAGTTTCTCCAGGTTCGTGTAGCCCGGCAGCTGAATGACTTCCATCCGGTCCAGCAGCGCCCGCGGAATGGTGTCAAGCATATTGGCCGTGGTAATGAACATGACATTGGAAAGGTCGAACTCCAGGTTGAGGTAGTGGTCGGTGAAATCGGAGTTCTGTTCCGGGTCCAGGACCTCCAGCAGGGCGCTGGCCGGATCCCCGCGAAAGTCCTGCCCCAGCTTGTCGATCTCGTCCAGCATGAACACCGGGTTGTTGGTGCCACACTCCTTGATGCCGTTGATTATCCGGCCTGGCATCGACCCCACGTAGGTGCGACGGTGGCCGCGAATTTCCGCCTCGTCTCGCATGCCGCCCAGGGAAAATCGGAAAAATTTCCGTCCCACGGCTTCCGCGATGCTGCGGCCCAGAGAGGTCTTGCCGACGCCAGGAGGCCCGGCCAGACAAAGGATCGGTCCCCGGTGGTTGTCCTTCAGTTTGCGGACGGCCAGATACTGGATGATCCGCTCCTTGACGTCTTCGAGACCGTAGTGATCGCGCTCGAGAATCGTCTCGGCCCGCTTCAAGTTCAGCTTGTCATCACTGCTCACGTTCCACGGCAGATCGAGCAGCCAGTCCAGGTACGTCTTGCTGACGGTGTACTCGCTGGCGCCCGGGGACATCCGGCCGAGGCGGTCCAGTTCGCGCTCCGCAGCCACCTGCACCTTTTCTGGAAAATCCGCCGCTGCAATCTGTTCCCGCAGTTCATCGAGTTCGACGGAGCCCTCGTCGACCTCGCCCAGTTCACGTTGGATGGCCTTCAGTTGCTGGCGCAGGTAGTATTCACGCTGGTCCTTGTCGATGGATTTACGCACCCGGGTCTGGAGTTTCTGACCCAGTTCCAGAACGTCCAGCTCCCGCATCACGACCTTGGCCAGCATCTGCAGCCTCTTACGGGGGGACTTCTCTTCCAACATCTTCTGTTTCTCGGCGACCTCGATATCCAGGTTGGTGGCGATCAGATCGGCTAGGCGTCCCGGGTCGTCGATGTTCATCACGACGACCTTGAGTTCCTCGGAAAAGATTTCGCTGGCGTCGACGATCTTCATGAAGTTGTTGGCCACGCCCCGCATGTAGGCCAGGGTCCGGGAATCGTCCTGGATGTCCTCTTCGATCAATTTGACACTGGCCAACATATAGGGATCGGACGAGACGAACTTCTTGATTCGACAGCGGGCGATGCCCTGCCCGAGAAGCCTCATACTGCCGTCGGGGAAGCGCAGCATCTTCTGGATCTTGACGGCGGTTCCCACCTGGTAGATGAGATCCTGGTCGTCCACCTCTTCCTGGTCGTCGTCGGTGATGTCGCGTTGGGAGAAGGCCCCCAGGATTTTATCCCCGGCCAGGCAATCGTCCGCCAACTTGACCAGGTTGGCATCGCTCAGAACCAGAGGTACCATCATGGCCGGGAAGATGACGGCCTCGCTGATGGGCAGGATGGGTATTTCCCGAGGCAGCAATACTTCCTCTGTGTGATCCAGGTTCATGAGATCCTGATCGTTGTCCGCCATGTAGTTCCAACTCCTTCCAGATATTGGGAGCGCATCCGGCGCCGTTTCTTGTCGGTGTCCTTTGCCGGTTCCGGCCCGCCCGGAATCAGTGGTCGATGGTGATCTGCCGCCGGTCCCCCAGGGAGCCGGAACCCCGGCAGAAGGTGACGTATAGAAATCCGCTCCGGTACTTGGCCGTGGCGCTGGACGGATCGACATCCACCGTGATCGCCACCTTGCGAACAAAAGGACCGACGTTGATCTCCATCTTGTGGAAGTGCTTCTTCCCCGGCACGGATGATTCCTGACGGATCCCCTTCACGACGAGACTCTCCTTGTCCGCCAGGACTTCGATCTGCGCCGGATCCATACCGGCCAGATCGACCTGTACGATGAAGTGTTCAGCGGTTTCGTAGGCATCCGTGGCCGGCCGCCAGCACATATCGCTTTCACCCGGAATGACTCCGCCCTTCTGGGCGTAGGAAGTCACCAGGATCTCGAAGATCTCCCCCAAATCGCCGGTTCTTTCCCGTTTGCTCATATTCGCCTCGATCTGTGCCTGCCGGAACGTTAATACATGATCGACGGGTATGCTACCGTGCTGGACCCCGACCGTCAAACCAAACCCCGCCCCTGCAGACGAGGGTGCGGAATGGGCCAGGCCATCATGACAAGCCCCTTCTCAGGACATCTTTCAGGGCGTCAGGAAAATCTGCGCAGGACCCCGATGACCACGCCTTGAATCCGTACCCGGTCAGCGGACACCATGAGCACTGGAACGGCTGGGTTGGCGGGTTGCAGCCTAACCTGATCCCCCTCGCGAAAATACTGTTTTACCGTGACGGAATCCCCATCGACCAGGGCGATTATGGTTTCCCCGTTCCGCGCGGTTTCCCGAGTTTCGACCACGACCGTATCGCCATCCCGGATCTGCTCATCGATCATGGAATCACCACGAACCCGCAGGGCGAAAGTACGTCCCTTGCCCAACCACTCCTCAGGCAGATTGATCTCCTCCTGAACCTCAAGAGCCTCGATGGGCATGCCGGCCGCCACGGTCCCCAGCAAGGGAATGCGCGCCATGCCACGCGATCCGCCTCCCTGGCCGACCACCTCCAGGTCCCGGCTGGCGTTCCGATTCTCATGCCGCAGATAACCCTTGTCCACCAGATGACTGATGTGCTTGTGAACGGTCGCCACCGAAGACAGTCCGAATCTTTCCCCGATCTCCTGAAGAGTCGGGGCATACCCCCTGATTTCACTGTACTCGGCGATGTAGGCGAGAATTTCCGCCTGTCTCGGAGTCAGACCCATGATCGCCTCCTGCGAAATGTGACCTGTGGCGGCCCGACATTGCCGCCAGTTCAACAGCCTGCTAGGGATCACATTCGACGAAAAATTGGCGAAAGTCCAGCGAAAATTCATGAAAAACATGATGACCAGGAACAAGGGAGCCACGCAGTTGGCATCAGGGTCCGGACCCGGCCACCCGCGCCAGGAGGCCATTCAGGGGGTTTCGTTGTCCGCTTTCAAGCAGCCCAAGAACCTCAGCAAGGTTCGGTAGGCCCCGGCGCCCACCCCAGTCCCGACATTTCAATCCAGCCACTGCGCAACCCCAATCCAGACAGGCGCGGAACTCCAGATCATTGGTCAGGGCGAAGGCGTAACCCGCGTGAAAGGCGTCACCGGCGCCGGTGGTGTCCTTGACCGGCACGGCAAAGGCGGGCACAGGGAGGGGGCGATCGTTCTCAAGGCCGAGGACTCCTTCACTCCCGAAGGTCATCGCCACTCGCGCCGGCCCCATGTCCCGCAAGGCGCGCAAGGCGTCGAGCGGGGCCGCATGACCTGTCAGGCTGAGCGCGAAACCGCGGGAACTCACCACGTCAGTACAGCAGGCCACCAGTTCACCGGACCCCGCTCTGACCGAACCGGCATCCATCACCACGGGCAGGCCGCGTTCGCGGGCCACCCGGGCCAACCGGATGGAAACCTCTCCTTCGTGTCCGTCGGTGTAGAGCAGATCCACCCCGTCGAGAAGTTCCGGCGCCGCGTGCCGGGCTTCAAGGAAAGGGACATCCCCCCGGGACCAGAATATGGTCCGCTGGGCCCTGGCTTCATCAACCAGAATGACCGCCTGGGGGCTTTCCCGGCCGACAACGGTGGGACTGAGGGAAAGATCCACGCCCCCGTCCAGGAGTTCCTGGCGCTGGAGACGCCCAGGAACATCATCGGTGAGAGGCGTGATGAGTTTCACCGCGGCCCCCAACCCAGCCAGGGCCAGGGCCGCAGTTGCGCCGGGGCCCCCGCCACCTGTGATCACCCGTGAAACCTCGGTCTTTTCGTCGGGGATTGGGAAACCATGCACGGGAACGATCACGTCGAAGGCGTTGTACCCAACCACCAGAATGCTGTGTCCAGCAGTGCCCGCCAGTCCGGTCATCAAACCCTCCTTGTTGCCGATGACGACATCATGTTAAACTCGCATGAAATATATGCTGCTGGATCGGCCAAACGTTCCACCCGGAAAGGAATTCAGATGGGGTCCTGCCTATTCTGCGACATCGCCGCAGGAAAAATATCATGCACGAAAGTGCATAGCGATGAAAAGTTCCTGGCTTTCCGGGACATCGACCCCAAGGCGCCGACCCACAT
>CBDUYZ010000001.1:0-49625 GCA_965371575.1 uncultured bacterium | reverse complement strand
TCGATTGGCACGGCCCTTAAAATAGATATCGAAACAGGACGTCCTCTTTTGGGCAGCGTGGTGGGCAAAGGCTGGATGTCGGGCGCGGCTATCAAACAGTTGGCCCTGGCCCTCGTCGCCGACCGGTATGTTGCCTCCGCCCATCAGGGCGGCATGCAGGAAACCGCTCTTGAGCGGACATCCCACGGTGGCCTGCCAGCTGCCGTCACCCAGGCCCGAGCCGGTCTCAGGAATGAAGGAGTCGCCTTCGGACCACGTCCGCCAGGGCACCTCCCCCCACACATTCAACCATGACCACAGGGCCAGTTCGGTCTGCAGGAAGGCGTCTTTCTGGTTCACCCGGTGCAGAAAACCGTCCAGGAGATGGACGGTGCTGTAGGTCCGCCAGCCCAGGCCCACGCTCCACAGGCCGTCCGCCGGCATGACCGCCGAGAACGCCCGGGTCAGCCGGACCGAATCCTGATGGTTGGAAGGGGGAATTCCCACAGGATCGTTTGCCACCTGCGGCCGCACCTCCGCCTGGACCGCGAAGGGGAACGACGAGCAAAGGGTCAGTATTGCCAGGAGCAGGAGCTTCAACCGCCGGCCTCGTCCCCTGCATCGTCCTGCGGGGCTTCAGCGGCGGTTTCGTTCTCGGCGGCGGGATCGTTTTCCTGGGCGGCTGACTTCTTCACCTCGTCCATGTAGTTGAGTTGAAGATCCATCACCGCGCTGTCGATCATCCGCAATAATTCCTCCGGCGTATCCGTGCGGCACTTGACCTTGAGCATATCCAGGACGTCGATCGTACCTTTGGCCTGGTCCAGATCCATTTCGATTTCCCCGGTCAGGGGATTCTGGATCTTGCCCAGCTGTTGCATGGCGGCCGCCTGAAGGCTGAAGACCAGTCCCGCCAGTACGTGATCGTGCTTGTTCATCTCGTTGCTACCCATGATCAATCCTCCCGTGGATATGCACTTGTCCGGAAGTTCCTTCCCGATCCGCCGGTGGGTCGAACTCGTCCCGGATCGAGCCGATGACGGTTTCAATAAGATCTTCAAGCGTGATCATCCCTCGCGGGTTCCCGCTCCCGTCCACGACCACGGCGAGTTGCCTGTTCTGGCTACGCAATTCCTCGAAAAGTTCATACGGGGACATGCGTTCGTCCACCAGTAAAAACGACCTGATGAATTTGCGCGGCAGGATACGACCATGTTCCTGGCGGGACAGGAACAGGAGATCGCGCACCAGCACGTACCCTTGCAGATCCCGGCCGTCCTCGCGAGTGACGGGCAACCGGCTGAAACCAGACTGCGAGGCGGTGGCCAGACATTCCCCGACCGTGACGTCGGGCCCGACGGTCACCAGGCTGTCCAGCGGCCGCATGCTCTGCGCAAGGGGGTGCCCCGCGAGCTTGATAAACCTGTCCAGGGCTTCGGCGAAGCGCTGTTCATTATCGCTGGACACCCTGTTGGTCAACAGCAGGGCGGCCAAGCTTCTGCGGTTCAGCCCCCCGCGGCCGGGCTCTGTCTCGGGCAGAATGCGGCGCCAAAGCGCCGTGTAGCCCCGCAGCAGCCACCGGACAGGCGACAAAATTCCCATGGCTACGGAAATGAAGGGCACCGAGGCGAGCATCATCCGCTCGGGAAATTCCCGGTACAGAACCTTGGGCAGGATCTCGCCCAACAGGATCACCAGGATCGATACGAAGCCCATGGCCAGCCATTCGCCCCCGGCCCCGAACCTTTCGGCGAAAACGGTGGTGACCAGTACGGTTAAGAGCACATTGAAGAAGTTGGTCCCGATCAGACAGGTCAGGATGGGATCCTCGATCCTGCGCACCTGGAGTTGCAACCGGCGAACAAGGGGGCTGTTGAAGTTCGGGAGATTGCGCAACCGGACCCGGCTGACACTCATGTAGCCGGTTTCGCTGCCGGAAAAGAATCCGGACATGAGAAGGCTGAAGGCCCCCAGACCGATGATGCCCGTGGATCCCAGACCGGCCAGACCTTCGGTGACCAGATTCACGGCTCACCTCGCAGGGTGGTCGCGACCCGTTGGTCAGCCAACAGGGTCACCTGGATGCGATCCACCGTATGGCCGGTCATATCCAGAACGGACAGCCGCGCCGTCGGGAGGGTCACCTTGTCGCCCGGTTGCAGAACCCGGCCCAGGCTGGTCATCAGGAAGCCGGTTACGGTCACGTAATCCCGGCTGGGCGGCAGGCTGATCCCGCAGTTCTCCTCCAGTTCCCGCAGGTCAGTCCGCCCGCTGATGATCCAGCGGCCGTCACCGAGCGGGATCATCTCCTGGGTCCTGTCCATTATGTCCGCAACCGGGCCCATGAGAGCCTGCAGACAATCGGCCAGGGTCACGATTCCGGTGAAGTCGCCGTGTTCATCCACCACGGCCGCCAGATGGGTCTTTCCGTCGCGCATATGGGTCAGCAGGGCGGCCACATCCTTGCTTTCCGGCACGAACAGGAGTTCGCGCAGTTCCTCCTGCAGCGGACGGACCGGCACCGGGGTCCAGGCCAAGAGATCCTTCAGATGGAACAGTCCCACCGGGCGGCCTCCGTCGGCGTCCAGGACCGGGTAGCGATTGAAACCGGCGCGGCGGGCGGTGGCCAACACCTGCAGCAATGACATGTCCTTCCGCATGGCCACCACCGAAATCCTGGGCGTCATGATGTGGGACACCTCGAGATCCTCCAGTTGGAGGAGCCGAGCCAGGGCCCGGCCTTCGGTTTCGGTCAGGGTTCCGTCCTCCACGGCCAGGTCGCAGGCGGTCCGGAGTTCCGCGGTCGTCAGGTTCCTGGAGCCTGTGCGTTCGAACGGCAGGCTGTCGATCAGGGCCTCGACCAGCCCGCCGATTATCCTCAAAACGGGACCGGTCGCCGTCAACCAGGCCCCCACAGGCACCTGGGCCAGCATAGACACCCTCTGCCGGAAACGCAGGGCAAGCATCTTGGGCGTGATCTCTCCCAGCAGAAGCAGTGCCATGGTCGTAGCCGGCACCGCCACCACTACCCCTCTCGGTCCGAACCAATGCAGGCACAGGCTGGTGGCCACCACGCCGGCAGCGATATTCACCAGCAGGTTGCCGATCAAAAGAGCGGAAAGCAGGTCATGGGAGCGGGCCAGCAGAGAGATCACTCGCCGACCGGCACGGGAACCTTCCTTTTCCATGCGGGCGAGATCCACCGGCCCCAGGGAAAAAAAAGCGGTTTCCGATCCGGAGAATACGGCGGACAATCCCAAGAGAACGAGGAGCAGCAGCAGATCCAAAAATAGGGTCTCCACGCCGGGGTGAACCTGTCGGCCCCTCTCATGGGGCCGATCATTGTTTGGATGTTACCTTTTTACCGTCCCGCGGGCAAGGCCATCGGCGGTTATTTACCCGGTAGGAATATAGTTTTCCCGATAACATTGGGGGGGGGAATTCCCAGCCTGGAATATTTTGCTCGCTACACTCCCGGCGTGGCGAGAGAATAATCCGGGTCAGTAGGCAGTTGCAACCGTCCCGGGATTTTATTGGAAAGGTTTCATGTCAGTCAGCCAACCGCATTCCTCATCGGACGATCCGCGCGACATCCTGGTTGTCCGTTTCGGTTCTCTTGGCGACCTGTGCCTGCTGGGCTGGGCCATGGCCCGCCTGGGCGATCGGGCGGGCCGCAAGGACCGTCGGGTGACTCTGGTGACCAAACCCGCCTTCGCCCCCCTGATGAAGCACGTGCGCGGAATCCAGCGGGTGATTTCCTTGCCTGACGCCGGCGCCGGTGGCTTGGTCCGGTTGGCCGGTGAATTGCGCGGCAGCCCCTGGGACCTGATCATCGACGCCCACAACATCCTGCGGAGCCATCTGCTTTGGGGAATGATGGGGCGTCGGCCGCATCGGCGGCTGGCCAAAGACACCGCCGCCCGGCTGGCCTTCCTGGGATTCGGATACCGTACCGACAGGCTGGATCGTACAATGCACGACCGTTTCGAAGAGTTGACCGCCGGTCCGGCCACCGGCCAGCACAGCAGGGGCGAAACCCTCCCCCCACTGGCCTCCCTGGCAACAGCTCCGACCAGTCAGCCCTTGCCGAATATCCTGGGACTCGCCCCCGGCGCCCAGTGGGATACCAAGCGGTGGCCCGAAGAGCATTTCGTCGCCTTGCTGCGCATGCATCTGCGGGACCATCCCGGCCCCGTCCGGATCTTCCTGGGCCCCCGCGAGGAAAACTGGTTCGGCGGCGGACCCCTGGAAGGGACCGCCCGCAGCAGCGGACGGACGGAGATCATCCGCGGCCGCCCCCTGACCGAGGTGGCGGCCCTTCTGTCCGGATGTAGCCGATTGGTGACCAACGACAGCGGCCTGCTGCACCTAGCCGAAGCGGTTGGCACGCCCGTCCTGGCCATATTCGGACCGACTGTCCGGGAATTCGGCTACTACCCGGTGCTGGCCGGCAGCAGGGTGCTGGAACGACCTCTGGATTGCCGGCCCTGCTCCCGCAACGGCAAGCGATCCTGTCACCGGGGGGATCTGGCCTGCCTCCGGGACATTACGCCGGCCGAAGCCAACGCCACCCTGAGCACCATGAGGGAGGATCGATGACTCAGCGTGAATCCGATCGTTCCGCGCAGAAGGTCCGGACCGGCTTCCTGCTCGGTCTCTACCGCGGACTGGGCCCCGCCCTGTGCGCAGCGACCCGGCTGGCCGGGCCTCTGTCACCAAAACTGGCCAAGGGCATCGCCGGCAGGCGGGGTTTGATGGACCGGTTGACCGCGGGCGCCGCCCTGGTGCGGGGCGGAATCTGGTTCCACGTCACCTCAGTGGGCGAGTACGAACAGGCCCGGCCGATCATCGCCGCAGTGAAGGAAGGGCCCGAATCGCCTCCGGTCGCCGTGACCCACTTTTCCCCCTCAGGCTTCGAATACGCCAAGGCCCGCCCCTGCGCCGATCTGCATGATTACCTGCCCTTCGACCATCCCGCGGACATGGCCCGCTTGATGGATCTCTGGCAACCACGCCTGCTCGTGTTCGTGAAGTTCGATTGCTGGCCCAACCAGGTCGTGGCGGCAGCGGATCGGGATATCCCGGTGGTCCTGGTCGCAGGCTCCCTCCAGCCCCATAGCGCGCGACTCAATCCCCTGGGCCGACCCCTGTTCCGGGACGTCTTCAACCGCTTCGCCCACCTCGGGGTCTGCACACCAGAAGACCGTCAGCGCTTCATCGACGGACTGGGCGTAACATGTCCGGTGTCAGTCACGGGCGACACCCGCGTGGAACAGGTGATTATCCGCTATGAGGCCGCCAAGGCCGGGGACACTGCTACGCGCCTGCGGGAGTTGGGCGGTCGCCTGCTCATCCTGGGCAGCACCTGGCCCCCGGACGAGAAGTTGTGGCTGCCGGTGCTAGGCAAGTTGCTGGGATCTTTTCCCGATCTGCGGGTCGTCTTGACGCCCCACGAACCCACGGCGGACCGCCTTGAGGCTCTGGAAGGCCTCCTGGACCGCCGGGAAATCCCTCATCGCCGCCTCTCCGCGCTCATGGCCGAGCCCCGCGGCAGCGGGGATCCCGCCCGGGTCATCCTCACCGATTCAGTCGGAGTGCTGGCGGAGATTTACCGGGCGGGCCATCTTACGTACGTCGGCGGCAGCTTCACCACGGGGGTCCACAACACCATGGAGCCCGCCGTGGCCGGCATGCCCGTGATGTTCGGTCCCGTTTTCCACAACGCAGAGGAAGCGGGGTTGCTGGTCCGGCGTGGCGCGGGCTTCATCCTGAAAGATCCCGACGACGCCCTGGCTATCGCCGGCGGCCTGCTGCAGGAACCGGCCCGTCTGGAGGCCCTGGGTGAAACCGCCCGGCAGGTCGTTCTGGACCAGCGGGGCGCCACTGCACGCAGCATGGCCATGATAAAGCCCTACCTTTGACGAGCCGCCCAATGGGAGGAACATAGATGCGACCGGAACAGGCAGACCAACTTCCCACCAAAGATCCGCTGTCCAGCAACGAGGCGGGTGCGCGGTGGCATATGCCCTACACCGCGAAGCCCAAGTTCATCCAGATGGAAACCGTGACCAAGTGTAACGCCAAGTGCCCCTTCTGTCCCCAGAACGAGATTGTGCGGGATCCCGCGCGCATGCCGACCGAGACCTGGCGGAAGATCGTCGCAGACACCCGCGGCTGGGGGATCACCTACCGGCCGTTCCTGACCAACGAACCGTTCGTGGACAACCGTATGCCCGAGATCGTACGCTACATCAAGGACAATGATCCCACCGCCCGGGTGGAATTCAACACCAACGGCGAACTCATGACCGAGAAACTGTCCGTCGAACTGCTGGAAGCCGGCGTGGACATCATGCGTTTTTCCATCGACGGGTTCAGTCGCGAAACCTATGAGCCTTCGCGCATAGGCATCGATTTCACCAAAGTGATGGAAAGAACCCGGCGCTTCCTCGAGTTGTGGGACGAAGGCGGCTACCGGGACAAGGTGTTCACCGAGCTACGCATGATCGAGGTTCCCGAAAACAAGCACGAGGTGGAAGCCTACCGGGATTATTGGGGTCCCCTTTGCAACGAGGTCCTGATTACCGCCATGTATCAGTGGCCCTGGACCGGACAAAAACGCGAAGACGTGGTGCTCAAGCCCTGTCTCAAGATCCTGGACGAGATGTTCTTCTACACCAACGGCAACGCAACAATCTGCTGCTGGGACGTCCATGAGCGGGCGGTCATCGGCAACGTCAACGACCAGTCGGTGGGGGAGATCTGGGAGAGCTACGCCGTGCAGTGCATGCGGGCCACACTGGATGACGGTCGGCGTGATCTGCTGAATCTGTGCAGTCGCTGCAACGCTTATCAGGATTACGATTTTTCCAGCTTCGCTACGAACGACGGTATGGAATAGGATCCTTCAAGCCGGCCTGGGCGAACCCGCGCAGGCGCAGCCGGCAGCTCTCGCAAACGCCACAGGCTTCCTCGGAGTCGGTGTAGCAGGACCAGGTAAGGTGCAGGGGCACATCCAGTTCGACGCCCCGGCGAACGATGGCCGCCTTGTCCAGCCTGATCAACGGGGTCCGGATGGTGATGTTCGTTTCGGGTCTGGTTCCCGCATCGACGACCGCGCCGAATAAACGGTAGAATTCCTCGCGGCAGTCGGGATAGCCGCTGCTGTCCTCCTCCACCACCCCGATGAACAGCGCCTCGGCACCGATGATCTCGGCCCAGGAAACCCCAACGCACAGTATGTGGGCGTTCCGAAAGGGGACATAGGTCGAGGGTATCGTCCCATCTCCGGCCGGCAGACCCGTCTCCACCCGCAGCCGGTCGTCCACCAGGGAGGAACCACCGATTTTCTTGAGATAGGAGATGTCCGCCACCAGCCGCCGGGTGATTCCGTAATGGTCCGCCAGATCCCGGAAGGCCCGCAGCTCCCTGGCTTCGGTGCGCTGACCGTAGTTGATGTGCAGAAGGGCGACCTCGAACCGGCGCACCGCCTCGGCCAGACACACGGTCGAGTCAAGGCCGCCGCTGGCCAGGACCACGGCCAGGGGCCGGGTATGCCTCTCCCCTGCATTCTTGTGCGACGGATCGGCCAACTCAGACCCCCCGGTCGATTTCAGGCCAGACGGCCCGGTGCAGCTGGATCTGGAAACAGACATCCAGACCGTCGGCCAGAATCCATTCCGCCAGGTCCCGGGGAGGCAATTTCTCCTGGACCGGTGAAAAGGTGACCACGGCCTCGGCCGGGATCCGGTCACCGGCCCGAACCAGTTCCCGAGCCCACTTGTAATCGTTCCTGTCCACGCAAACGATCTTGACTTCATCTCCGGAACCCAGGCCGGCAATCCCCTCCCAGTCGATGAATTCGGCGGGTATGCCGCTCCCGGGCGCCTTGATGTCGACTATCCGATGCACGCCTGCGGGAACATCTCCGAGAGGAACGAGTTTAGCATGGCCGAGGGCGCCGCTGGTTTCCAGCAGGACCGTGCGACAATCGTCCAGGAGAGCAGCCAGGAGATCCACAATCTCGGCCTGCAGCAGAGGTTCGCCTCCCGTCACCAGAACCGTGGGGAAGCCAAGGCTTTGGATCTCAGTCAGGATCTCATTTACGCTCAGGGAGCGACCCTCGGTAAAAGAATGTTCCGAATCGCACCAGACACAGCGGATATGGCATCCCGTCAACCTCACCAGGGTGCAGGGACGCCCTATGAAACGTGACTCCCCGCAGATAGCGGTATATATTTCGTTGATCAGAAGCATGTTGTTTTCCCGGCCGGTTCCGTAGCCGATCCCTGGTGGGATGGATTCAAAGGAGAATTACCGAATTGCGAATGATAACCCAAGACTCGGTTCGCCACAATGTGGCCGCCTCCGGCTGCATCCCGTTCCACCGGAAAGTCCTGATCCTTCTGCTGTTGGTCATTCCGATCCTGGCCGTTACCGCCTGCTCGCAGGATGCCGGCACGGGCGAAAAGTCGTCCGCGCAAGCGGCGGACCCGGCTGCAGATTGCGCCGTGATCACCGATACCAGCGCCTGGACGGCCCTCAAGGTAGTGGCGGACCGGATCGCCGCCGGGGCGGACGTGACCAAAGAGGAGCTGGATGCCTTCGGTGACCTGCCGACGGTAACCATTTGGCGCAATACCCAGCAACCCCGTGTCCCCTCCGCCCAGCGCCTGGGCAACTGGCTGGAAGGAACCTTCTGGAAAGAGCTGGGCCACGAGGGAAAACAGAAGTCGAACACCGACCGCAGCATCTTGATGCGCAGTTACCGCTACAGCCTGGGCCATCGGGACCTCATCGACAAACGGCTGGCCGAACTGACCGGCCCCCGGAAATGCGAAGTCGCAGACCTGGCGCGCCTCTGGGTCGAACCCGGCCTGTTGCCCCAGACCTTGACCATCCTTTTCCTGCCGGCCAAGACGGAAATCCGGATCTTCGAAGGTTCCCTCCTGGTCGACACCGGGATAGTGGGCGCCAGCAGCGTAGATCAGGTCATCCGCCAGATGGCTTCACTCCTCTACCGCAATTACCAGTTCGTGCCGGGACCCATCCCCATGAAACAGGAAGGCGCCGAAGCGGTCGCCCACTCCTTACGGGTGATGATGAACGAGGGTCTCGCCGGATGGATCGAACAGATCGTCGACCTCGATTTCGACACAAGGCATCCCGCCCTGGACAGGATCGCGCTCGTCCCGGAAGATTTCTTCCTGGAGACCCAGGAGACGATCGCCCTGTTCAATAGTCAACTGGGTCCCATGTTGGATGATGAGGACAGGATGGCCGAGAACGGTTTGGCTTTCACCAGACTACTGGCGGTTGGCGGCTCCTTCGTTAGGGCCGGATACGGTATGTCAGCGGTGATCGCCGCCCATCTTGGCGAAGAGCGCCTCCGGGCCGTGAGTCGTTCGGTTCCCTCTTTCCTGGCGGCCTATCAGGAAGCAGCCTCCTTGAATCCGGTGCCGGTTCCCGTGCCGGGAGCCCTCGGCAGCGAACTTTTCCAGACCGTACCGCCCCTGGACCCGGACATATTCAACAAACTGTACGCCATGCTGACCAGGGTTTTCCCCGAGTAGACCCTTGAAAGGGGCGGGATCCGCATGATCCCGTCCCACACCCGCCGATTTTCCTGCCCCTTGCCCTTCAGCCCTCGTACCTGGGAAAGACCGGTTCGACATCCACAGGAATGTCCGCCAGTTTCTCCAGAGCCTTGGCCAGGCACGGCCTCATGCCTCCATACTGTTTGATGAACTTCACCGAGGCTTCGTAGTCGCCGACCGCCTGGATCAGGCAGATTTCCGCTACCAGGTCCGCGATAGCCTGCTCGAAGACCGCTGCATCGATGGAAAAACGTCCTGTCGCCTCATCGACGGAGATGGCCTTCTTCTCCATCAGGTAATTGAACTGGATGGCGTTGGCCTGGCCGTGAGCCTCCCCGATACCGAAACGGACCGACCGGAACAGGCCGGCCAGATAGGTGGTGGCCTGCTCCTTGAAGATGGAGTCGGGGAAATTGCCTCTGCCCGCCCGCGCCAGCACGAAGATGTCCCACTCGCCCATCGCGTCGGCCTTGGCTTCCTCGAGGGTGGAATAGGTCTCCTTGAGTTCCAGGCGAACTTCGGTATCCCGGCCGTCGACCGTGATCTTGCCGGGGCCCAGACCGTGGCTCATCTCGTGCCACAGCGTGTGCAGGAAAAAGGACTCCGCGGTCAGATCGCCCAGTTGGTCCTCGGCCACCAACTCCTCGGCGATGGGCACGAGGATCCGCTGGAACTTGGCATTCATCACGTTGCGCAGCAGGACCTTCTTGCTGCCCTTGGCCTCACGCACCCTTTCGTCGTTGGGCAGGTTGAAGGCGATGGTCTGTACGCCCGCCCGGGTATCGCCGGCAGAGTAGACCTCGTCGACAACCCGGATGGGCGATTCGGCACCCCGGTTCATGTTCTTGTACTCGTCGGGAATGGGCAGCTGGGATTCCAGCCACGGCAGTTCGTCCTTGAACCCGGCCAGACGGCTGCTCGCGGCGGAGTCCGTGACCGTCACGAAGGATTCGAAGGCCGCCTTGTAGCCGAACAGTCCGTCCTCGTAGGTCTCATAGGGACCGATGGTGATCTCGACGGTGCTGTCCAGGTCCATCCACAGCATGTCAGAT
The DNA here is from genome assembly GCA_965371575.1 of uncultured bacterium. Taxonomy (GTDB): domain Bacteria; phylum Krumholzibacteriota; class Krumholzibacteriia; order LZORAL124-64-63; family LZORAL124-64-63; genus JAGLCY01. Next base: position 38,998 of record CBDUYZ010000001.1, on the reverse strand, counting down.
TCGTAGTAGTCATCCGACAGGAAAGCGGCGGCCCGGGCTGCGAGAAATGCCTTCAGACTGGCGTTTCCCGTCAGGGCGGCCGCCTCCTTCAACAAGACGGCGGCCTGGTCCAGATGGGCGGCGAAGAACTCCGAGTAGGGCACGGCCCGCAGGGAGCCCGTCTCGTCCCGGCGCACCATGGTGAACAATCCATCCATCCCGCCCTCGCCGTCCGCGATAAATGATTTTTCCTCGGCGGTCAGGTCGAGGGGATAGTAGTTCGCCCCTTCCGGATGGGGCCAGGTGCCGAAGAAAGGCTCGAAGTGGCAGCGTCTGTCCCAGGGACCGCCGTTGATGCGGAAATACCTTGCGACACTGGCCTGACGATCCGCAGGAAGCTCGGCGATCCGGGCGACAAGTTCGTCCCGACAAGGCGTGGCCTGGACAAGAAAGATCTCGTTCATCAGCTTGCTGGCGGCCACGAGTTTCTCCAACACCTGCGTCTGGGTGGCGTCCAGATGCCCCAGATCCGGGGAGAGCTCCGTCGGCACGTAGCCGGTGAGCCTGTCGTCGAGATCCGGAACTACCGGCAGATCGCCCTGCGCGGCCCAGTCGCAGGATCCGGCGGAAGATGCGGCGGAATGATGTTCGCTCATGGTTTCTTCCTTTTCCTGGACGCAAGCAACCAGGGCGACCTGCGTGACCGCCACGGCCAGGATCACGACGAATACCACTTTGACGAACGATCCGGGTGGGCTCATGGCGGACTCCTTGGCTGGGGGATAACAACGACGTCCGGATCCGAGGACCAAAAAAAACCGCGACAAAAGCCGCGGTTGATGTATGGCGGGAGCGACGAGACTTGAACTCGCGACCTCCGGCTTGACAGGCCGGCGTTCTAACCAAACTGAACTACGCCCCCGCCTGGACCCGAAAGAGTTGGCAATATAGCGGCAGCTTTGAACCATGTCAAATTAATGTTCCGGCTCCTCGGAGCCACAGAACAGGTCCTCCGGGGCGATATCGTACAAGGCCTCGACCTTCCAGCCCATCCCCAATCGACCTTCCAAATGGGTCTTGAGCGAGGGGTGGCCCAGTGCGAGACAGACGCCCCGGGATGACAGGTCGACCGCAAGGTCTTCCATTTCCGGTAAAGGACGGTGGGATGAAACCAGCAGGCGACTCCAGGGCCGTCCAGATATAGGAGGGTCGGCAGCCGGACTGACCGAACGGAACATCCGGGAAAGACGGACCTGGAGGGCGTCCAGGACACCGCCAGCCCGGATCCCTGCATTTTGACCCGCTGCGGCCCCCCAACGATCATTGCGCGAGAAATCCAGCCACAACAAGTCGGCGTCCGGGTCCACGAAGCCCGCCCCGATCGGCGCCCATAGACGTCGTCTCGCCTCGGCATAGGGCCCTGCGGAGAACTCGGGAACCTGGGGCGCTTCCGGCTCCGCCCGGGCTTCCGAACTGCCCGGCTCCCCCGCCAAGGGAAACGCCGTCCCGGGAATGCCCCTGATCAGCAGCCGGTCGCAACCGGCGTCGGCCAGCCGTTCAAACCAGGCTGCCGGCAGCGATCCGGGGTCGAACAAACCCGTCTCCTGGGTTTCCGGCACTTGGACGCCCAGGCGCTTCATGGCCGGACCCAGGGCGCCCATGGTGATGTCGTCGGCGAAGAAGAGCAGATTTTCGACATGCCCGGGCCCTAGTTGCCGCCTGGAGTCGGAAATGAATTCCCGATCCAGGGTCACCGGAAGGGCGGGAGCTTCATCCTGCCCACGCTCAATGAGCAGATGACCGACCATCACCGCGTCCGCGCCCGCGGTCAGCCCGCTTTCGAAAGGAGCCGGGAGAGCGCCCAGGCTAACCGCGGTTTCCTTGAGATGGCTGTCACCGCTACTGCCCCCGTGGCCCGGCCAGTGTTTGAGGCAGACCTTCACTCCAGCTTCGAGAAGGCCGGTGACCGCGGCGACCGTATGCCGGGTCACCAGCGAGGAATCCGAGCCGAAGGAACGGGCGCCGATTACTGGATTGCGGATCTCGGTCAAAACATCGGCCACCGGAGCCAGGACACGATCAATCCCGACCTCGCGCAGGCGGCAACCGGTTTGTTCGAAAACCCGCGCCGTCAAACCCACGTCATCCAGGACGCCAAGGCTCCACGCGGACGGCGGCCTGCCCAGGGCCACAGCCAGCTGAGAAACCGGCCCGCCCTCGTGGTCGGCCATGATTTCCAGGCCGGGCACCAGTTGATGAAGAACGTTGCAGAGATCTCGTAATGTTTTGTAATCAACCAGGTTCCGCGAAAAAAGAATGACGCCGGACGGCTGCCATTGAGCCAACCAGGCGGATTCGAAGGCCGTCGGCCAGGTTCCTGCCAGCCCCACCACGAGTCGCGCGGCCGGATCAGGGTTCATCGACCCACCTCGGCCAGGATGGCCCCTGGGTAATAATGGGCCAGGATTTCCCGCGCGCTTTTCCCCTGTTCCGCCATGGCCAGGGCTCCAGTCTGGCACAACCCGATTCCGTGACCATACCCCCGGCCCCGGGCCACCACTTCCACCAGATGCTCCCCGTCCCTGACCAGTTCCACCTCGAACAGAGCGCTGCGCAGGATGAAAGGGTTTCCGTCGGCGGGCTTCAGAACCCAGCGTACCCGATCCCCCCGCACGTGGTAGACCCCCGCATCGGTGGTGACGGCGAGATGGGCCACCCGCCCGCTGGTCGTCCTGGCCAGTATTTCCAGATTCCTCAACCGACCGGGTCTGTCGGCGGAGGCAGAACCGTCCCTGGGCGAAAACAACGGACCTGCCCAGTCGGCCCGGCCCGGCTGGGCCATGTACTCCACGAATTCAGGCAGGGTTCGCCGCATGATCTCCTCCAGCCGGCCCACGGTCCAGACTTCCCGCCAGTGGAAATGACGGGAGGTGGAACAGTAGGCGTCCCCGCCCCCACGGGGGGTGTCAGGTTTGCTGACCAGGTAGGGTTTGGGATCCTGCGCCCAGACTTCCTCGATGTTGCTGGACACGCCTCCGCAACAGGCGCTGTAGTAGGCTTCGATTTCCTGGCCACCGTAACGCAAAACCAGACCGGCGGTATTTTCCACCGCGAAATTGCAGAGAGGATCCTCGTCGGCGGCTCCCTTGTATACCTGGTCCTGGACGCTTGCGTACACATCGAAACCGCGGCTCTTACGGATGCCGAGATGGGAAAGGGTGTAGGTGCGGGCAGCCACTGCCTGGGCCTCCAGGGCAGCCAGCCGGTTGCGTTCATGACGGCCGATTTCCCAGGGGACCACGCCCTGCAGATACGACTCCAGGTCCAGATTGTTGACCAGGGTGAGTCCCGGACCGCCGGGGGTGGGCCGCACCAGGAATTCGCCCCGGTATTCAGACTCACCGTGGATCACCCGGTGCCCGGGATCCAGGGGCTGGAGAATCACCGTTTCGGACTTGCCCTGCACGCCATTGGCCCGCCAGGCGACCTGACGACCGGACCGCGAGCAGATCACCTGGCCCGGCCCGTCCAGACGGGTCAGACGACGTCCGCTGGCGCCGTCCAGGAGCAGAGCGGGGCCGTTCGCCGAAATTTCCAGGGAGTTAGATTTCTCGAGCAGACCGACCCCCAGCAGGGTCGGTGTCCCCGCAGCCGGTTCAAGGTCCGGCAAAGGTCCGGTCTCCAGGGGCAGAGTGCGCTTGGAGCCTGCACACCCACCCAGGGAAAAGCTCAGCAAGGGAAGGCTCATCAGGGACAAACTCATCAGGGCAAGACCGCCCCAAGTACAGACTTCGTTCCGGGTCGAGATCCGTCTCATACCACCCCTTCCAGGCTGAAGGCCAACCTGCCACCATCATGGGGCAAAGTCAACGCATCATCACCAGCCGCTGCATGTCGCTGACGACGAGCCCTTCGTCGGTGTCGATCTCCACCCGGTACAGATAGGTTCCGTTGCCCATCTCATCCCCGGCGCTGTCCCTCCCGTCCCAGTCCACGACCCCCGACCCGCCGCCGGTGAACCGGAAATGGATGCGGGCCACGGGGCGACCGGCGACCGAGAAGACCCGGATGGTACCGGACCCGTTGTTAAGTCCGCTTTCGAACACGAATCGGGTGCTCTCACGCATGGGGTTCGGGAAATTGTATACCTTGCCGATGGTCTGACTGATGGCTGCCCCGATGCCCGCCTGGAGCACCAGATCAGTCGGGTAGCCGTCGATGGTCAGCACTACGGTATGCTCGTCGTCCGCGTTCTCCGTCGCTGACGTGGCCGTGAAATCCACCGTCAGATGCTGGTTCTTGGCCAGCAGGAACTCGATGTCCGTCAGGATAAGGGTCTCGCTGGTCAGGGCGAAGTCGGCGTTCGGGTCGTAATCCAGCAGCCAGGCCGCGCTGGTGACCTGGCCGTTGAAGCGGAGCGGCGTGTCGGCCGGGAAGATGAAAGTCGCCGGATCGATGGCATTGCCGCTTGTCGAAAACACTGCGGTCTGGGGCATCTTCAGAACGAGTTCGTAATGCCGATCGGATTCCAGGGGCCCCCCGGTGTCCCAGACCATGACCGTCAGGTCGTGATCGAAAGGCCGCACCGGCACCTGCAGGCTGTAGTCAACAACTTGGTGATCGGTCGCGCCGGGCGGCAGGCTCTCGGTGACGATGCCCGTGGTCAGATCCTGACCGGTGGAGTCCATCACCTTGATGTGGTCGATGCCCGCCTCGTCCCTGGCCGTCAGGGTGACGGTCCGCAGGTTGGTCTCATCGGTGGCGAAGATTTCGGCCTCGCCGGTGATCTCCTGGTCCGGGGAACCGACGAGAGTGGCGGTGACCTGCGCCTCGCCCGCATCCAGCCCCATCAGGGGATCGCCCAGAATGACGTACTGGGAAACCATTTCCCGGATTGTCTTATCCGCACCGAAGGTCGGACTTGTGTTCGCCGCTAAGATATCTGACTCGGCCGCCCACATCAACTCGCCCAGGACCCAGCGGCTGCGCACCGTTGCCGGGGCACCGACGGAGCGCTGGACGGGAGGATTGACCATCCAGCGCAGGAAGATGTATTCCCCGAACTCCCTGTTCTCGGTGATGTATTCGTAACCCGAACTGGCATAGGTGGCCGAGGCGCCTGCCCGCGATCTTAAAAGAAATTTTTCGGAGATGGATCGTTCATGCGACCGGGTACTGGTGAGCACGGTGTTCTGTGCCCAGTCAGCGATATGACAACCCAACCCCATGAAAAACCATGGTTTGTCGGTGTTGCCGATCTTGGCGACATCCTGGCGCCCCACGGCGTCGTTCCGGTCCTCCAGCCAGTATTCCGAGGACAGCACGTAGGGATTGGCGTGACCCTGGTAATGGGCCACCAGACCTCCTTCGCTGAGTTTGGCCAGCAGGATCGGAGTGGCGGCGGCGCCCGTGAAAGTCCTGGTTTCGCTCAAATCACGGGAAGCGGGCGGCGGGGGGTATTCCGGATCCAGGGTGTCTCCCAGCAGCACCAGGACGCTGTCCAGAACCACCGGTGAACCGCTGCGCCACAGCCGGGACAGGGAATCCCGTTCGCTCACCGCGAACACTTTTTCGTAATCCTTGTAGTCCAGTACGTCGTAGGAATCCGCCCCGTACCCGTTTGACCACCGGTCATCGGCAAAGAAGATGCCCTTCCGGCGCCAATCCTGTCCGGCCTGCACATTTTCCACCGTCATGACCTTGTCGATCATTATGTCCAGCTCGGCCACCGAGTTGCAGGGGAACCGGCCGGTGTACATGTCCCAGGGGGCTGTCACGTCGTCGGGGAACACGTCTTCCGGGTAATTCATGCCCGATTCCAGGGTGACGTACCATTTGTCCGAGGCCATCAGTTCAGGCGTGTAGGCGAGCGCCTTTTGCACGTGGTAATGGGTCGGTACCCAGTCCTTGCCCCAGGCGCGGGCCGCAGGCAGCACCCCCTTTTCCAGGACGTTTTCGTTCGCGTCCCCCACCACCGTCAGGACCCAGCTGTTCCAGTGGATGATGGCGTGGGTCACGAAGCGCTTGAGGGCCCAGGGATCCTTCAGCCCACCGCTGTACCAGTCGAAAAGGTCCTCCACATCCACCACGTGGACGTTGAGGTTCCCGCCGGCCCGGCTTCGGCGGTGCTCCAGCCACCGTTCCAGCGCGGCCCGGAAAGTCGGATGCGTTATAACGATCAGATCGGGGGCCGGCCCCGCCAGATCGGTGGGGTTGGTCGGGTCAGGAACCGCGGACGACAGGTGGGAGGGGAATTCGTCCACGCCGTCGGAAGTAAAGTCTCCCACGGCGGCGAAGGAGCGGATCGGCCCGGACTGGTCCGGCATCACCGACAGGGTCCAGGTCACGTCATCGGACGTCGTGATATTGGCCCCGCCGAGTTCCACCAGCACCGGTTGCCGCGGATCCGTGACTTCGACCAAGCCGATGTCCGCGGAAGTGAAACCGGTCACTTCCACCGGCCGCAGCCCGGGACTATCGCCGCAGTGGAAGGTGATCTTGTCTCTGGTCGCCATGTAGAGGGCATCGTAGGAGATTTCAACCCAATTCAGGAAGCCTTCAACCGGGTCGCGAAAATAGACGTGGTCGTACATGCGGATTTCGGCGAAATCTCCTGCGATGGCCGAAGCGGGAACGACGTAGCTTCGCACCACCTCGTAATTACTGGACAGGATATAGTCTTCCAAGTGCGTGGTCAGGCTCGAGTCAGTAATCAGTTCGAAGCGCAGAGGCACACCCCCGGTGTACTTGCCCACAATACCGAGCTTGATGTCCACGGCGGATCCGACCGGATCCGGCGCCCACAGGGGATTGATACCCGCCCGAACATCCGTCGCACGTTCAGTGTTGTAGTAGACGCGATCGGCCTGGACCTCGGGCAGATTCTCACGGAAAGCCAGCTGTTCCTCGATGTGATCGCTGCGGCGATAGCCAGACAGGGGGGTGCCCGTGGCCGCAGGCAGGGTGGTTGTGGCCATGCGGGCCCAGGGCTGCCCCGGTTCAGCCTCGCTGGCGGCCAGCCAGTAGAGGTTGGCCTCGTTGTTCATCTCCCAGGCGTCGCCGCAGCCGGGAATGGTTTCCGGCCCGTTACCGAGGTCCGCGACATACGGCCCGTCGTCCCGCGGACGCAGGCCGTGGAAGATGAAGAAATCGTCGCCGTCGAAATCGTCCCCTTCCCCGACCATGTGGATGGGGACCTCGACATCCATGTATGGAGCCTGTCCCGACCCGTCGTCGAGGGACGCAATGTAACGGCGTTGATAGAGCCGGATCTGATCCTCGCGGATCGCACCGGTGGGCAGTAGCCCTCGTGAATTCAGTCGATCATAGGTCACCCTGACGAGTCCGGTCTTCCAGACGGCAAGCCGCGTTTCAGGTCCCAGCAGGGTCCCGGCCTGTCCGCCTCTCACCTTGTCCAGGTCGGATTTGTCCGCATCCTCCAAAGAGGAGATATCGACTCCCTGCCACGCCGCTTCCGTGGGCAATTGAGTCAGCAGCTCTCCGTTCAGGAAGATGCCGCCGAACCTGTCGTCGTTGCGGGTGGAGGATTTACCGGCGTGAGCCGGCTTGATGGTCCGGCCGGCGGAGACGTCGGGCACAAAACGGATTTCCCAGATACCACCCGCCAGTGCCTGCCCAGCCCTACCGGCGGCGTCGTGGTGAAGGGGAACCAACTGGTAGGATACGATGCGCCGTCCGCGCCACCAGGCCACCTTGCCCAGGGTCACAGCCACGGAGGCTGAGGCCCTCCCGCGGCGGGCCAGGGCTTCCAGAGCCCCTGCCGGGATGGCGGCTCCGGGGGGGGGATCCTCGCCGGGCAGCACGAGGATCTCGGACGCGAAGTTTTCCCGGGATTCGGCACCCTGGATGATGACCGGCACGCCTGCCACCATCAAGGGACGGTCACCCGCTGGCTTCCACTGCTCTTCGATGATCTTCAGTTCCGGCCGCGTTCCCGGGGGCACCACGACCCAGCCACCGGTCCGAGGCAGGAGGGGATGGCCCGGCGCGCCGGAAGTCACGAAGCCCCCCATGCTCACCTCGTACAGCGTAACGGCCGGGTCCCCGATGATACGTGGCGTCCAGACGGGCTCGAGCCCCAGGACAGAAAAACGCAGCGCGTCCGGCCCGCTCGCAACGACGGAGATCCCCGCCGCGCCGTTTCCCGGGGCATCCGCGGCGACCGAAACGGCAGCGGGCAGAGAAAGGCCCAGCGCGAACAGCCCCAAGAAGATCAGCCGACGAATTGACCACTTCAGGCTATGGAAGGAGGTGGTGCGAGCCAACGTGGTCAGACGATACACGAAACCATCCATTCTGGTCTCCCGGACAGAAGTTGCTGATTGGCCGATCAGGGGCAGGTACGGCGCGGTTGGGCGTACTTTCATTATAGGACCGAATGGGATCCGGGTCAATTGCTTGCCACCGAAAATCGGGCGTGGAACCGCGAAGGCAAGCTAAAGGGGCGGATCAAGCCGCCCCTTTAGCCAATCGCCGAACCGGAATCAATCCGGATCTTTTCAAGCAGTTTTTCTACCGAAACAGGGCCTTGACCGATCCGAAGGACTCGTTTTCGGTTGGCACGGCGCCGCCCTCGACGTTGAAGGTGAACACGGGATCGTCAAAGGAACCGCTGGACGGGTACATGGCGCGCAGATCGGGGCTGACCGCCATAAATGTCATCTGACCCTCAACAGCGGGGTTAGTAATAGTCGGCCCCAGGGTGACCAGGACCGGATTTGCTGAAAAGGCTACGAATCCGAATTTGATCAATACGACCGATTCCTCGGTCACGGGGAAATCGTCGGCCATCACCACGTAATATTCCAGGTAGCCGTCGTCCCAGGTTTCGTCGCCACCGATAACCATGGCGCCGGTCGGAAAGAATGTAGTGCTCTTGAACAGGACCGTGGGGTCGCTGAAGTACAACCTTAACTCGAAACCGAGGATGTCTTCATAGGGCAACTCGCCGTTCAGTACGTCGGTCGGCCGGGTCAGAACCAGGAACACGAACACCTCGTCACCCACTGTCATGGTGCCGGTCTCTCCGAAACCGTCGGGGGTCAGGTAGAGGCCAACCTGGTTGGAGAACTCATGCTGGGCAAAACCCGCGCTGGGGACCAACAGAGAAAGCGCGGCTAACGCAGAAACAGCAAAAAACAACTTTTTCATTTTCGATTCCCCTTTCTGGAAAATCCGTTTTCCTGCTCTGGGACATCTGGCGTTCCTGCAAAATCAAAACCCGACCACAGGACGATCCGTCATGCCGGGTCCCTCATATGGTCAACTGGGAACGCCTTCAGCGACAACAGCTAGAAGATACAGAGTCTCTTCCGGACCGACAAGCACTCTTTTCGGTCCAAGTCGATTTTTATTGACCGCTAGCAGGCTGAATACAGAACCTGATTGAATATCAGGACAATCTTCAAGTCTGTCAAGAGTGGACAAAGGCTGGCAAGCGGGCTTTTTCTGCGTGGTCAGTCGGGGATCGGGTAGGGTGTGGCCTTGCGACCTCACCCTCCCACACCACCGGGCAAACGGTTCACGTACCACGGCGGTTCATGACACATATTGAAGTCTACGTAACTCATTCAGCAGATTCACAAGACCAAGACGATCAAGGAAGTCCTTCGAGATGGCTTGGTTCATATGCGAAGCCCCGGAGTTCCACCACGGGCCCCGCCCGTTGGTGGATGAGCGCTTCGCGCGAGCCTCGTCCAACCCAAATTGCATCAGTTTCCGGGCTCGGGTCCAATTCCTCTTCCATTGTCGCCAGAGGATGTTCCGCAGTTTTCTACGGATCCAGCCATCCAGTTCCTCGAAGATTCTCTTAACCTCCACCAACCGGAAGTAGTTGATCCAACCCTTCAGAAGTGGTTGCAGGTCTTCGGTGATAAACCGGCCCAGATTGCGGCCACGGCCCCGGCGGAACTCGACCCTCAGCTTGTCTTTCAGACGTTGCACACTGGCCGGAGCGACTTTCAGTCGCGGCTGCTTATGTGAGGTCATCGAGTAGCCGAGGAACTTGCGCTGCCACGGTCGATCCACCGCGCTCTTGGCTCGGTTCACCTTCAACTTCAACTCTTCCTTCAGGTAGCTGGTGAGTGACGATAGCACCCGCTTGCCCGCCCGCCGGGACCGCACATAGATGTTGCAGTCATCGGCGTAACGACAAAACGCATGGCCACGTCTCTCCAGTTCCTTGTCCAGATCGTCCAGCAGGATGTTCGACAGCAGCGGCGACAGGGGGCCACCTTGCGGCGTGCCTTCCTGTCGTGGAGACTCAGCGCCTCCGGCCATCGTACCAGCCTGCAAGTAACGACGGATCATCGCAAGGACCCGCCGATCTCCAACTCTTCGACCGACCCGCGACATCAAGAGGTCGTGGTTCACGTTGTCGAAGAACTTCTCCAGATCCATGTCCACGGTCCACCGTCGTCCAGCGGACACATACTGCCGTGCCTGAAGCACGGCCTGATGTGCGCTGCGACCGGGGCGGAACCCGTAGCTGTGTTCACTGAAGAAGGGGTCAAAGATCGGACTCAACACTTGATGCAGAGCTTGCTGGATCAGACGGTCAACCACCGTTGGGATGCCAAGCTTGCGCACCCCTCTGCCGCCGGGCTTCGGGATCATGACTTCCCGTACCGCCGACGGCTGATGGCTGCCAACCAGCAACTCTTCCTTGATCCGAGACCAATGCTCCTTCAGGTAAGGGCGAAGTTCGCTGACCGGCATCTTGTCGACCCCGGCCGCTCCCTTGTTCCGTTCCACTCGGCGCAAGGCCTCGATCATGTTCTCGCGTTCGATCACCGCATCCATAAGTTGCGTTGTCTCCGAGCGGAAATGGTCCCAACTCATCGCAGCAACCGACACCCCAGCCCCATGCTCTCGCGGGTTCCGCCCGCTACCTTCCGGAGTGGTGCCCGGCATCCCAGCCGAACGGTCTGTGTCTTGGTTAGCCATCGAGAGTCAGGTCTCCTGCTCCATGTTCATGTTCGGGCCTTCAGTCGGATCGAACGACCTAATATGCCCTCGGCTGACTTCTGTCGATCCATCGGACCGCCTCTCGACGGACCTAGCACAAGGCAAATCGACAGATCTCCCCGGGTAATGCGCACACTCCTTCACACTTATGCCCGCCGCATATACGTCCGTGCTTTCCGTACAGGTATTGGGCTTTGGAGAGATTGGACTCCTTACCCAGCACGACCGCCTCGTATGCGATTCCTGTTCGTCGGGCCAGTGCTTTGCCTGCGGCTTCCTTCAGACCCCACCTCGCGGTGGCAGCCCTTGCCGTTAAGCTAACAGTTCCCCCTGTCGGGTCTGTAGAGGACTTGCACCTCCAAGAGTGTGCGCCCTGCCGGGCGCACCAAAACAAAAAACCCGGGTGGAAATTCCACCCGGGTCCCTGGACCATTTACGGCCCATCTAGATCCAGCAGCTGAAGCTGCAACTCACACCGGTGTTTACCGGAACAAGCTCTTCACGCTGCCGAAGCTGGCTTCCTCATTATCCACAACACAACTAGTGTTCAGCGTAGCGACGGGAACATCCCAGCCGCCGGTCGACTGATTGAGCTGATGCAGATCTTCTTCCGTGCCCAGAACCTGCGGCAATGTACCGCCCATTGTCTCGCTCTGGAAGATGAAACATTTCATGTAGCCAGGGGAGAAAATCTGGTACACCCACGCATGGATAATCGTAGCTGGCCCAGTCGGCACAGGGTCGACGCACACCACAGCATGACTACCCTCTACCTCTGTTTGACCGGAAAATATGTCAAAGCCCTCAGTCACTCCGTTGAACAGAAGGGTTTGTGACATGAAAATTGACGCACCTGCTTCGATGTCCATGAAATACCCAAACTCATAGCCTAAAAACGCAGGAATGAGGGGTGAGGTCCAAACGACGTATATGTTCAACGCCCCACCGACAAAATCCAAGCAATTCACATCGGCGGTTTCGTCGAAGTAGATCCCAATCGAACTAGGATCAGGATCAATGACTGCGAAAGCCGAGGTTGCGATCAGACTTGCCATCAAAATTACTAACAACTTCTTCATGTTGCGTCTCCTTGAAGTTACAAGCAGGTACTTTCAGTGTTTTCCCCAGAAAGAAGCGGGCGAAATATTCGTGGCCCTGCCACCTGCACTAGCAGGACCACCCACTGGTGTGAATTTCCAAGAATCCTCCGTCACACCCAGTTAAAGCCGGGTGCGGCGCGGGGATCCTAGATGCAGCCCCATGCGAACCAGGATGCAAATTTCTGGAAGTCGATCAGGTCCACGACTCCGTCGTAGAAGTAATCGCTTTGGAAATTGTACGTCCCTGTGAAGTCAACCACGAATTGCTGAAAATCGACGAGATCCACAAGTCCATCGCCATTAATATCAGGGCTGAGGTAGCCGACGTCTACGGTGTTGGGCAGGGCGTTGCCGTTGATAACAACCGATGTGGCTCCGGTACTTTGTCCGCCACCCGTCACCGGGTTATTGAACTCAGTATAGCCAATTTCATCGGTGGCGAAATCTGCGCTGTTGCCGCCGGCACAAGGCATAAGTCCGAGTTCGGCACCCACACCGGGGCAGACCAACCAAATATCCTCGAAGGGATATAATTCGATGATCTGGGGGACCGGAAGCGCGCCATCCTTGACCGTCACCGAGATGGTGGCGTCTTGGGTTACCTGAGGCTGAGCACTTCCATTAGGAGTGATAAAGACCCAGGCTGTCTCGAACGTTGCGTCAGCAAAGCCACCAGGCACAACCAGTAACATCAACTTCTCAGGACCAGTGTAGGCCCGGGAAGAAGTGCAATTCTCCACGTCCGGAACACCCGCCATGGCGAGTGAAGCGGCACCAATAATCAGGGTAATTGCGAAAATACCCATGAATTTCCTAAGAACCATTAGGACACCTCCAAAAAAGGCACATTCTAGCGAGGGTGGCTAACCCAAGCGGACACATTGACAATTGCGTTGAGCTCTCCTTCCCACTCACATGTCCATCACTTGACATCATTAGATTACCATACACATCTGGCCGATGCAACCTATATTTTTTGTCTTCTGCGGAAAATTGGGGAAAAAATCGTAATCTTCAAATTCGATGAGTAAAATAAGGTTACTCGATCCTGTTTTCCGGGCGAATCGAGAGATTTTTTGGGTAATCGTGATTTATTTGTCAATCTGGGTTATGTGGTGGGCGAAACAGGACTCGAACCTGTGACCTCCTGCGTGTAAAGCAGGCGTTCTAGCCAACTGAACTATTCGCCCACGCTATCCTGGAATGAACGCCACAAAAAGAAAGGCAACAAGACGCAATAGCCGAGAACCAGCAGAACCGGTCCGATCGTCAGCATACCGGCGGCCAGGGTGACGAAGCCCAGAACGACCGCGCCCAGCGAAACCCACAACAACCAGAACTTTTTCACCAAGCCCATCGACTTTCCCTCCGGCAGCGCAGAAATAAATAAACCAGCGTGACTCGCCGAACCCCCTTGGGATCGCCTGAACAATAAAATGGGGAGGCGGTTCCGTCAATCATTCCGGCGGCTGCGGTCTGCGGCCCTGGCGCGTCGGAATTCCCGCACGGCCGCCTCGTGCTCACGGGCGGTCCTGGAGAACACATGGCCGTCCCGGCCGTCGGACACGAAATACATGGCCCGGCAGGCGGAATCCGGATGGGCGGCCGCCTTGAGGGCGGCGCGACCCGGACTGCCGATGGGTCCGGGTGGCAATCCCCGGTTGCGGTACGTGTTGAACGGAGAAGAGACTTCCAGGTCCCGGTAGAAGAGACGCTTCCCTTTCTTGCGCAGGATGAAGGCCACCGTGGGATCCGCCGCCAATCGCCACTCCTTCCGCAGACGATTGACGTAGACCGCGGCAATGAGTGGCCGCTCTTCGTCGCAACGGGCCTCGGCCTCCACGATGGAGGCGAGGGTGAGAAGCTCCTGCCGAGAGAGATCAAGAGCGTCGACGGATCCGGATCCCGCCATCACCGAATCGAGGCGCGCCCACTGGGTCGCGACCAGGAAACGCGCCGCCTGGGCCGCGCCGGTGCCCTCGGCGAATTGGAAGGTATCCGGCGCAAGATGCCCCTCACACCACAGGAAGCGCCGCGGATGGCGGGACGACTCGACCGCCAACAGGGAATCGTAATCTCCAGCCGCTGATTCGTCTCCCTTCAGCAGGCGTCCCTGTCGCGCGGCCGTCATCACCAGGGAATCGGCCACGGCCAGAAATTCCTCCCGTGAGAAACCCAGGGCTCCGGATACGAGGTCAGCGATCTCCTCGGCGTCCAGACCCTCGGGTATCGTCACCTTCACCTGCACGACCGATCCCGTGGTCAGGGCCTGCAGCAGGTCCCGGGGCGAAGCGCCGACCGGCAATTCGTAGAGACCGGCCCGTAACGCCCGGCCCCTCCCCGTCAACCTGGCTCCCGTCAGAAGTACTGCGGGGTGCTTCAGCAGGCCGCGCGCGGCCAGGGAATCCGCGGCGGCGGTCAAGGTCATGCCGGGGGGAATCCGCATCAGTGTCGTCGCGGACCCGGGGACGGACTCCCGGTTCGGCGCGGAAAGCGGCCCCGGCCCCGTCCACAGCCGCCAGGCCCACAGAATGATCAACAAACCCAGCAGGAAGGCGGCCCCCGCCACGGCGGCCCGGCGTTTAATCACGGCTGCTCCTCCTGGGGCCTGGCCCCTGCGCTCCGGCTGTCCAGGTAGGACTGGAGAATGATCTGGGCGGCCAGGGCGTCCCGGTCCTCCTTGCCGGATCGGTTGCTGCCGCCGAGCCAGCGATCCGCCTCGGCGCTGGAGAACCTCTCGTCCCAGAGGATCACCTCCACCTCGAATTCCCTGGCCAGACGCCGGGCGAATTTACGGACCCGCTCGGCCATGTCGCCTTCGCGCCCGTCGGCGGTCAGGGGCAGCCCCAGCACCAACCCGGTGACGTCCCTGGCGAGGATCAACTCGCCGAGGTGGGTCAGGATCGAACCGTCGCGGCCCTCCACATGGGTACCCAAAGCAAAGGCCAGGGACTTTGCGGGGTCGCTGGCGGCGATACCGATCCGGCGCAGGCCGTAATCTAGTCCAAGATAGCAGGACATGGTTTCAGTCGTCTTCGGAAGGCTCGAGCTTCTTGACCATACGGATCATGAAACGACCGTCCTGGTGATGGCCGAACTCGAGGGTGTCGGTGAATTCGCGCATGATGAGGATGCCGCGGCCGCGTTTGCGCATGAGTTCTTGGGGGGGGATCCAGTGCTCGAAGTCGAAACCGGGGCCCTCGTCCAGGACCGTGATGGTGATATCGAGACCATCCACTTCGAAGACCACCTGGATGGGCAGCACGTCGTCCAGTTGGTTCCCGTGTTCCATGGCGTTGGTGCAGGCCTCGATCACCGAAGTTCCGAGTTCCTCCAGGGCCCGTTTGCAGCAATCCATGTCGCTGCCGATTTCCATCAGCACGGCATCGGGCACGCCGAGATATTCCATGTTGCTGGGCAGTCGGATTTCGATTCTGGACACCACGATCAATTCACCTGCCCGCTATCGTAACCATCGTAACTGATCAGCATCAGGAAAAACTCCGGACGGCTTCGTCCTCATCCTGGAACGACTCGAAAACGGTATAGAGTTTCGAGACGATGAAGATGTTCTCGATACGGTCCGAAACCTTGAGAAGTTTCAGCTCTCCCCCGCTTTTCTTGAGGGTGGTATAACCCGAGATGAGGATTCCCAAGCCAGTGCTGTTGACCCACTTCACCCGTTCCAAGCTCACGATGACGTTGTGACAGCCCTCGTGGATCAGGGTCTTGAGTGTCTCATCGAAGGCCTCGGCGTCGGGCCCCCCCATGAGTTTGCCGCTCATCTCCAGGATGGCCACGCCATCCCTCTTGCGTTCCTTGATCTTCACGCACTTTCACCCTTTTGAAGGAGTCGGATCATGCCGCCGGGAACGGCTCCTCGGCCAACCCGGCGTATTCCATTGGCCGCATCAGCATAGGATACGTGAATCACCCTGTCCACAAGTGGTATCGTCCGCCACCCCGCGAGTTCAGGTGTTTTCCCTGAGTATTGCCAAGACACCGGCCATGTCCGCCGGCGGTTCGACGGAAAATTCCAGGACGTCATCGGTGGCCGGGTGAACCAGCCGCAACCCGGCGGCATGCAGCTGTTGGCGGTCCGCGGCCTTTACCATACGGTCGGCCGGGCGACGGTCGAGATTGTGAATGCCGCGTGCCCGCAGATCATCCCCGTACATCCGGTCGCCCACCACGGGATGACCGCGATGAGCGAAATGGACCCGGATCTGGTGGGTACGGCCGGTTTCCAATTGAACCTCGCACAACTGTGCGAAACCGAAATCCTCCAGCACCTGGTACCTGCTCACCGCGGGCTTACCGCCCTGATTTACGACCGCCATCTTCTGGCGAAACCGGGGATGCCGACCGATATCCCCGGTCAGGGTGTCTTGATCCTGCTTCCACCGGCCCCAGGAAACCGCCAGGTAGGTCCGTCCCATGCGGCGGTCCTGGAGTTGCACCGCCAGGTGTCTGTGGGCCGCGTCCGTCAGGGCGACGGCCATCAACCCGGAAGTGTCCCGGTCCAGGCGGTGAACGATTCCCGGGCGCAGGGGATCCCCTCCCGCGGACAAATTCCTACAATGGTGCAACAGGGCGTTGACCAGGGTGCCGTCCGGGTGACCCACGGCTGGATGGACCACCATGCCCGCCGCCTTGTTGATCACCAGAACGTGTTCATCCTCATGGACGATGTCCAGGGGGATATCCTGGGCCACGGCTTTCATTTCCGGCCTGACCCCCGGCCGGAAAACCACCCGGCTGCCGGCCCGCAGACGAAACCCCTTGGGGCGCGGGCGGCCGTCCACCAAGACCGGTTCTTCCTTCATGTCCGTGTGGATTCGGCTGCGGGAAAGGTCGGAACACCGCTTCACCAGAAAACTGTCCAGACGCTGTCCATCGTCTTCCGGTCCCGCGGTGAAAACCCGCTCCTGGGGATCCGGTTCAGTCATGGGACCGATTTCCGTCGAACAGGATACACAGGAACAGGAGCGTTCCTCCAACGGTCACGCCCATATCGGCCACGTTGAAGGTGTAGAACCGATGGACGCCGAGACCCACGTCGATGAAATCGACCACGTGGCCGCCATAGAAAACGCGGTCGACCAGGTTGCCCGCCGCACCGCCCAGAATGGCGGCCATGGCTCCCCGGCGGATCTTCAACCCGGGATCGGTAGAGCGGTAGAGGTAGATCAGGAAGACCGAGGCCGCCACGCTGACTCCCACCAGGACCCCGCGGCCCACCGGGAACAGCCCCATGGCCGAGCCGGAATTGCGGACGTAGATGAAACGCAGTAAATCCCCGATGATCGAGACCTTGGAGCGCAGGGCCGCCTCGTTGGCCAGCACCGTTCTCTTGGTCACGAAATCGAGTATCAAGACGAGGGGGGCCCATACCCAGGGCGGAAAGACTCGGCTGAGCATCAAAAGGCTCCCGCCTCCTCCTCCTCCTTGCATTCTATACACAAGCGGGTGTACGGCAATCGTTTCAAGCGGGCCAATCCGATGGCCTTGTTGCATTCCTGGCATTTGCCGTAGGTACCGTCCTCGATCCTGCCCAGGGCCTCTTCTATGTTGTAGAGGTAACGGCCCTCGGTGTTGGCGAACTTGATGGTGGTCTCGTACTGGAATTCGTCCGAACCCTGATCCGCCATGTGGTTCGAGTGGGCCTTGCCCACCTCCAGACCGGATTGGTCGTCGGTGTGTTTGATGATCTTTTCATGATGGGTCAGAGATTGGGTTACACGATCCTTCTCCTCGGTGAGCAATTTCCTGAATCTCTGAAGCTCAGTTTTTCGCATGGGGTCCCTCCCCGTCAGGCATCAGGCCCTCTCCAGGGCGATGCTGATGTCATGGTCATCGATCTTGAATGTCTCTTTATAAGCCAATTCCCTGTCCGAAGCAACGTCCAGAGCGAGGGTCTCGGTGGCGATCCGCTCTGAAAACCGGGAAACCGCCGTCAGAACGGCTTCCGGCCCGCTTATGGCCAATTCGATGCGGTCGGAAACCACCAGTCCGCTCTTCTTGCGCAGATTCTGGACCTTGTTGATGATCTCCCGGGCCAATCCCTCCAGGCGCAGATCCTCGGTCAGGGTGGTATCCAGGGCCACGGTCAGCCCCTGCCCCCCGGCGGCCACGAAGGAACCCACGCCCTTTTCCGCCACGATCACCTCCTCGAAGGTGAAAGCGACTTCTTCCCCCTCGAAATCCAGGACGACCCGGCCCTCGGCGCGCAGGGTCATGATTTCCGCCGGCGTCATCTCCACTATGCGCTGGGCCGCCAAGGGAGAACGCTTACCGAACCGGGGTCCCAGAGCCCGGAAATTGGCCTTGGCCGACAGGTTCGCGACCTCACGGGGATCGGCGACCGCGCCCACCTCCTTGACGTTCAGTTCGCCGGCAATATATCCAGTCAGGATTTCATCCGCCATCAGCAGCGCCACCCGGTCATCGTCCGCGTGCATGACCAGACGGCTCAGGGGCTGCCTGATCTTGAGGCCCGCTTCCTGGCGCAGGCTGCGGCCCAGACCCACCACGGCCTGGGCGACGATCATGGATGCTTCCAGCTCCTCGTCGATCAGGG
This sequence comes from uncultured bacterium, assembly GCA_965371575.1. Classification (GTDB taxonomy): domain Bacteria; phylum Krumholzibacteriota; class Krumholzibacteriia; order LZORAL124-64-63; family LZORAL124-64-63; genus JAGLCY01. Next base: position 20,353 of record CBDUYZ010000001.1, on the reverse strand, counting down.
ATTCGTCCGCCACCGGAAAATCCTGGAGATGCACCGATCCGTGGGGATCGACGTGGGCGGTCAATCCGCGGAAGATCTCCTCGGTCACGAAGGGGATGAAGGGCGCCAACAGACGCAAACCGGCCTCCAGGACCGAATAGAGCGTGGTAAAGGCAGCCCGCTTGTCCGGAGTCATCTCCCCCTTCCAAAAGCGGCGGCGGCTGAGCCGGAGGTACCAGTTGCTGACATCGTCCAGGATAAACGCGGCAAGGGTTTTTGCCGCCCGAGTCAGGTGCAGCGCGTCGAGATCGCCCGCCACCGACCTGGTCACGCTCTGCAGACGGCTCAAGATCCAGCGGTCCAGATGGTCGAGTTCCTGGTCGCCGCCGTCCGCGGGCTTGAACCCGTCGAGGTTGGCGTAGAGTGAGAAGAAGTTGTAGGTGTTTTCCAGGGTGGCCAGCAGCTTGCGCTGGGCCTCCTTCACTCCCTCCCTGTCGAAACGGGTGGGGGTCCAGACCGGGCTGCAGGTGATCATGTACCAGCGCAGCGGGTCGGCCCCCTCGGTGCGCATGATGTCCATGGGGTCCATGGTATTCCCCACGCTCTTGGACATCTTCTTACCCTTCTTGTCCAGGATCAGCTCGTTCACGAGGCAGCTCTTGTAGCTGCTGGTCCCCTTCAGGAAGATGCTGATCACCAGCATGGTGTAGAACCAGCCGCGCGTCTGGTCGATGCCCTCGCTGATGAAGTCCGCGGGAAACTGGCTTTCGAACAGCTCTTCGTTCTCGAAGGGATAGTGGTACTGGGCGAAGGGCATGCTGCCGGAATCGAACCAGGCGTCGATGACCTCGCTGGTCCGCCGCATGGTCCCGGAGCAGCCGCCGCCCGTGCAACCGAAGGTGAGGTCGTCCACGTGAGGCCGGTGCAGATCGAGTTCCGACTGGTCGTGGCCGGTCAGTTCGCTCAGGTCCGCGCGGCAGGTGGGCATGTGCAAGCGCCCGCAATCGTCGCAGATCCAGATGTTCAGCGGAGTTCCCCAGAACCGGTTCCGACTCAGGCTCCAGTCTATGTTGCCGGCCAGCCAGTTGCCGAACCGGCCGCTGCCGACCTCGGGCGGCGCCCACTTGATCGCCCTGTTGGCTGCGACCAGTTGATCCCGCATGGAACTGGTCTTGATGAACCAGCTGGGAGTGGCGAAGTAGATCAACGGGCTGTCGCAGCGGTCATGGTGGGGATAGTCGTGGCTGTAGGTTTCCTCCCGCAGCAGCTTACCCTCGTCCTGAAGATGCTTGATGATCCCCCGGTCGGCCTTCTTGACGTTCAGCCCCGCCCAGGGTGCGACCTCTTCCGTGAATTTTCCATTGGCGTCCACGGGCTTGAAGAAGGCCAGATTTTCCAGTTTGCCGATCTGGTAGTCGTCCTCGCCGAAAGCCGGCGCCAGGTGGACTATGCCCGTGCCGGAATCGAGGGTGACGAAATCGGCCTCGACCACCACGAAGGCCCTCTCGTCGCCGGGCGACACGAACGGCAGCAGCTGTTCGTAGGTGCGACCGAGCAGGTCGGCGCCCTTGAACTCAGCCAAAACCTCGGTCGGCACTTCGGGATCCAACACTTCCAGCAGGGCCTTGGCCAGGATCAGTACCTCGCCGCCGTGACGCACACGCACGTAGTCGAAATCGGCGCCGACAGCCAGAGCCACGTTCGAGGGCAGGGTCCAGGGCGTGGTGGTCCAGGTCAGGAAATATTCATCCGCGTCGGTCGCCTTCAGTTTGACGTAGATACTCTGATCGCTGACCATTCGATAGCTGTTGGCCATTTCGTGGCTGGAAATCGGTGTGGCGCAGACCGGACAATAGGGCACCACCTTGTGACCCTTGTAGAGCAGACCCTCGGCGTGGAACCGGCTCAGGATCCACCAAACCGTCTCGATGTATCTGTTGTCGTAGGTGATGTAGGGATCGTCCAGATCTACCCAGTATCCCAGACGTTCGGTGAATTCGTCCCAGTCCTCCTTGCAACTCCAGACACTCTCACGGCACTTTTCGTTGAAGGGCACCAGGCCGAAATCCTGGATGGCCTGGGCGCCCTGGATGTTCAGTATCTTCTCCACGGCCCGTTCGACCGGCAGGCCGTGGGTGTCCCAACCCGCCTTGCGCATCACCCGGTGCCCGGACATGGTCTTGAACCGGCACATGATGTCCTTGCACAACCGGGCCATGACATGGTGCACGCCGGGCAGGCCGTTGGCCGTCGGCGGGCCCTCGTAGAACACCCATTCCGGCGCACCTTCCCGTTGGGCGATACTGCGCCGGAAAGTGTCATCCTTCTGCCAGAAACCGCTGATCAGTTCCTCGGAATGGGAATCGTGGAATTTGCTGGCCAGGGCAGGATAGGCGGGCTTCCTGTCCCTGGAGGGTGTGTTGACCATCGTTCCGTTTCGTCCTTTGGCGGTTGGATCCGCCCTGGCCACTATACTTAAAGAGTCACTTTTTTCAGGAACCCGGTGACCAAGGCCTCGAGATTGGGTTGGGCGGCGTTGGCCACTCTGATGATCTGCTGCACGTCGGCCGGCTTCAGGGCGTCTGGAAAGCAGGCATCCGTAATCACCGACATGCCGATGACCCTCATGCCCCCGTGCACGGCGGCCAGGCACTCCGGTACGCTGGACATCCCCACCGTATCGGCCCCGATGGTGCGTAGATACCGGTATTCGGCTCCGGTTTCCAGGTTGGGACCGGCGACCGAGGCGTAGACAACCTTCTTGAGGGGAATCTTAAGATCCAGGGCCACCTCTTCCATGGTGGCCAGGAACCCGCGGTCGTAGGGTTCGGACATGTCCGGGAACCGGGGACCGAGACGGTCGTCGTTCCAGCCGATCAAGGGATTGTCACCCATGAGGTTGATATGGTCGGACATGACGGCTATATCACCGGGCTCGTGTTGGGGATTCATACCTCCAACCGCGTTGCTCATCAGCAGGGCCCCGCAGCCCAGGACCTTCATAACCCGGACCGGCAGGGTTATCTGCTGCATGCTGTAGCCCTCGTAATAATGGACCCTGCCCTGCATCGCGACGACCTTCCGCCCTCCCAGAGTGCCGAACACCAGCTTGCCATCGTGGCTGGTGGCCGTGGATTCCACGAAATGGGGTATCTCACCGTAGGGAAGGGAGCAGACTGTTTCGATGCGATGACCGAGTTCCCCCAGACCCGTTCCCAGGATCAGGCCGAATTCCGGCTCGAAATCAGTCTTCGTGCGGATGAAGTCTGCGGCTTCCTTGATCTGCTGCCACATGTCGCGCAAGACGATCCTCCAGGTTGGGAACACGGTTTTCGGGAACGAGACAAACTAACATGGCCTTAGCGGACCACCAAGAAAAAAGCGGGAATCCGTGGATTCCCGCCAGTTTCCGCCGTGAGACTGAAGATTACCGGCCACACCGGGCGGTGAGGCTCGGTCCCGGCGCCAGGGTCGGTCGGTCAGATGGTGTCCCGGGAAGAACCCGCCGCGACGGGTTCCTCGACCCGGGTCAGCACCGGCTCGCCTGCGTGGGAGGGTTCTGATTTCCTGGCTTCCTCGGCGGCTGGTGATTCATCATCCGCCGGCGCGGAGCCTTCGCCGGTTTCAGCCAGGGATTCGGACACCAGGTCGGCGATGGAACCGGCGGTTTCATCATAGTCCTCCTTGCCTAAACCCGCATTGTAATCACGCCAGACATCGTTTTCCAGTTGTGCGGCCGGAACGGCCACTTCCGGCTTTTCTTCTCTGCTGTCGGCGACTTCGCCGCCGACGGAAGGCAGGTCCCGTGGGGCGGACGGATCACCCTCGATCCGATTTCCCGCGGCGAAGGGATCCAACACCGGGATCGTCTGCGCGGTCGCCTCAGGAATGTTGACCGGCTTCACCTCGGTTTTCCGGTGGGTTCGCCCGGCGGTGGCCACGACCGAATCGACGATATCGGTCAGGCGATTGTCCAGATCCTCGAAATCGCTCTCATGGGTTTCGACAAACTGGACCTGGGCCTGGGCCAGGGACTTGAAACGGGCCAGGTAATTTTCCTTCTCCTTGCGCAACCCCACGATTTCGCGACGCAACTCCTCGGTGCGCAGACGGCATTCCTCGAGGACCCGTTGGGCTTGCATCTCGGCGTCCTTGATGATCAGTTCGCCTTTCTTGCCCGCATTTTCACGGGTTTCCTTCATGACGCGCTCTGCGGTCATCAGGGTATCCCGGAGATTACGCTCCATGCCTTGATATTCCTGGATCTTGTCTTCCTGCTCCATGATCAGCACGCGGATCTGCTTGTTGTCGACGAGAACTGTTTCGTACTCGTCCGCAAGAGTCGAGAGAAAGGCCCGGACCTCGTCACAATCAAAACCTCGGACCGCTTTGCGGAAATCCTGTTTGCGGACGTCGAGCGGCGTAATCCTCATGTCATTCTCCTCCAACTGCGGATACCGGGCCCCGTGCCTGGATTGTCGGACCCGTCACGGACCAGACGTAAATTCAATAATCCGTATCAGGAGCCAACTTGAACTATCAATCTCATGAGGAGTTGCATCAAGAGCCATGCCAGTATGGGCGAAAGATCAATGCCGCGCAGGGGTATCAGGGCCCGCAGAAAGCCCAGAAGGGGTTCGGTCACCCGGATGACCAGCAATAGAATCTCGTTACGGGGCCGTGGGTTCACCCAACTCTGGATCACCCGGACGATGATCAGCCAGGAATAGACCTGCAGAACGGCCACGATCAATTTCGTGATGGCCATATCTCAACCTTTCCGGCCTGATTCTGGCCGGTGGAAAATATTGTTCATCGCTGACGGGGACCGAATATGGCTCCGCCGATCCGGACAAGGGTGCTGCCCTCGGTGATGGCCGCCTCGAAATCGTCGCTCATGCCCATGCTCAACTCAGGCAACGCCAGGCCGGCGTCCGCCCGGGCGTCCGCTGCCAGACGACTGAGCAAGGCGAAGCTGGACCGCAGCTCTCTTTCTCCTGCCCCATACTTCGCCATCCCCATGAGGCCCCGCAGATCCAGGCCCGGCAGAGCGGAAATACGGGCAGCCGCGTCGGAGGCTTCATCCGTGGCCAGACCGTGTTTCTGGGCCTCCCCGGAAATATTGATTTCCAGCAGGACGGTCTCTGTACGGCCCGCTTCGGTTGCCAGCCGGGACAGCTTTCCAGCCAGTTTGAGCGAATCTACGCTGTGCAGCAGATGAAAACGGCCGGCTGCCTGGCCGGCCTTGTTGCTCTGCAGATGACCGATGAAATGCCAACGCAGCAGTTCGGCCGGAAGTCCCGCCCCGACCAGGAGGCCGGTCAACTCAAGCTGCCTGTCCACCGCTTCGGCGACCCTGTTCTCGCCCAGGTCCCACTGGCCCGCCCGGCACGCCTCCACCACCAGGGGCAGGGGGATCCGCTTGCTCACCGCCACCAGCTTGACCGCGTCGGCGGGTCTTCCCGTCCGGACACAGGCTTCCGCGATCCTTTCACGGACCCGCGCCAATCTTTCGGCCACCGGATGGTCGGCCATGCCCAATCCTATCGCCAGCGCAGCAGCAGGGTCCTCGGGTCCAGTTCAATCTGGACCTGGGCCGGCTCCGTGCTCCCGTGCTCCTTGAGGATCCTGACCTTGACGTTGTCGCTATCGGGCTCGAGGTTGATGATCACGCCGAGCTCGCTATCGAACCGCGCCACGGAATGGGGAACGCCCCGGTCATCGGTTTCCTGGCCCTCGCGGTGGATGTTGCTGCTGGTCCAAACTTCGGCACCCCACTCGGCGGCCAGTTTCTTCACGCCCTGGATCTCCCATTCTTCGGTGCTTTCAAAGCGGGGGGTTCCGTCCAGGATGACCATGTCCGGTACGAAACCGGCGGCTTCCTTGAGGAAGCCCACCGACTGCTCGAGTTTCTCGAGGGAAAAGAGATCGCGGTTGTAGACGTGGATATATCGGTTGCGCTCCATCCGGAGTTGCTTCTGGGGGATCTGATCCAGCTCCAGGGAAGCGGCCATGGCATGAAAGATCTGGTCGAAGAAGTTTGTGATGTGCTCGACACTCTCCTTGGTCGAAATGTAGAGCACCTTTTTGCCCTGCAGCAACTGGTCGACGGCCAGGCTGATCAGGAATCCCGTCTTGCCGACACCGCGTCGGGACAGGACCACGCCCAGTTTCCCATCACCCAGGCCACCACCTATGGCCCGTTCGAAGATCCGGACGGGGCTGCGATCCATCATGCTTTTTTCAACCATCGTCTTCCTCACTCCCTGAATTGATCCCGCTCTCAGGATAACAGATTATTTGCCTGCGGCCCTGTTCTCCAGGAATTCCTTGACCAGTTCCTCGGCCACCTCACCGGGGGCCGGCGCGTACCTGGCGAACTCCATGGTGAACTCGGCCTTGCCCTGGGTCGAGGAACGCAAGACCGTGGCGTAACCGAACATCTCGGCCAGGGGCACGTTCGCATCGACCCTGACGAACCCCTCGTCCTCGGTGGTACCCACGATCACGCCCCGCCGCTGCATCAGGGTCTTGATGATTTCGCCCTGGTACTCGCTGGGCCCTTCGATGGACACCAGCATCAACGGCTCAAGGGCCGCCGGCTTGCCCTGGCGATAGAACTCGCGGAAGGCCGCACGGCAGGCCGTCTGGAAGGCCATGTCCGAGGAGTCCACCGCGTGGGAATTCCCATCGAGCAGGGTCACCTTCAAACCCTGGACCGGGGCTCCGATGTACTGACCCGCGAGGATGGAAAACTCGAAACCCTTCCGACAGGCGCCGATGTACTCGGTGGGAATGCGACCGCCGACAACCTTGCTCTCGAAGTGGAACTGGCCGTCCTCGCTGGGTTCCATGGTGCCCTGAACCTTGGCGTACTGGCCCGAGCCGCCCGTCTGCTTCTTATGGGTGTAGTCGAACCGGATGGCCTGGGTGATCGTCTCGCGGTACTTCACCTGGGGCGCCCCGGTTGTGACTACCGCGTTGAACTCCCGCTTGATCCGCTCGATGTAGACCTCGAGGTGCAATTCACCCATCCCGCTGATGATCGTGTCCCCGGTTTCGGAGTCCACCGATGTCCGGAAGGTGGGATCCTCCCGGGTGAACCTGTGGAAGGCCTTGGACATTTGCGCGGCGGCCTTGTTGTCCTCGGGCACGACGGCCAGGCTGACCACCGGCTCGGGCACGTGCATGCTGGACAGGGAAATGCGTTCGCCCCCGGTGAAAGTATCGCCGCTGGCGCAGTCCACCCCGAACAGGGCGATTATGTCGCCCGCGGCGGCCTTCTCGATCTCCTCCATCTGATCGGCGTGCATACGGCCCAGCCGGCCCACCTTGACCTTCTTGCCGGTCCGGCTGTTGTAGATTTCCTCGCCCTTCTTGAGGACGCCCTGGTAGATGCGCACGTAGGTCAGCTGACCGTAGGATCCCTCTTCCAGCTTGAAGACGTTGCAGACCAGGTCGTCAGCGGGGCTGTTGGAGAGGACGAACTCCTCCTCCTCGCCGCCCTTCAGCATCCGGATGGCGGTGTTGTCGATGTCCGTGGGCGCAGGCAAATAGCGCATGACCGCGTCGAGCAGCTGCTGCACGCCTCTGTTCTTGTAGGCGCTGCCCATGTAGACCGGGGTCAACTCGTTGGCCAGGACCCCCCGGCGAACCGCGTCGTGGATCATTTCCTCGGTGACCGCGTCTTCCAGAATGGCCTCCATCAGTACGTCGCTGAACATGCTCACCGTGTCGAGCATGGCCTCGCGGCGAGCCTCGGCCTCGACCTGCAGGGCGGCGGGAATGTCGCCGGTGACGACCTTCTCCCCGTTCTCGCCCTCGAAGGTGAAGGCCTTCATGGTGATCAGGTCGACCACGCCCTCGTGCTTGTCCTCCAGCCCGATGGGGATCTGCATCATCACCGCGTTGTGTTTCAGCTTATCGCACAGCTGTTCGGTGACCCGGGCGGGATTGGCGCCGGAACGGTCGCACTTGTTCACGAAGGCGATGCGGGGCACGTTGTAGCGCTTCATCTGGCGGTCGACGGTGATCGACTGGCTCTGCACGCCGGCCACCGAGCACAGCACCAGGATCGCCCCGTCCAGGACCTTCAACGCCCTTTCCACCTCGATCGTGAAATCGACGTGGCCGGGTGTGTCGATGATGTTGACGTGATGCCCGTTCCACGTGGTAAAGGTCGCCGCGCTCTGGATGGTGATGCCGCGCTCGCGCTCGAGTTCCATGGAATCCATGGTGGCGCCCACGCCGTCCTTGCCGCGCACCTCGTGGATGTTGCGGATGCGCCCGGTGTAGAAGAGGATCCGCTCGGTCAGGGTCGTCTTGCCCGAATCGATATGCGCGCTGATCCCGATATTCCTGATCATTTTCAGGTCTGCAGTCATGTCCTTGGTCCCGGTTTCCGGCGGATTCCCACGCGCCGAGCCTGCGCCGATGCCCGGACACGTTTGTCCGGACAAAAAATATACGCCTGCCCCTACCAGTGTTGCAGGTTAGCAACCCGGATCATCATGAATCACCGTAGCGAGAATGTGTATGATTTGATTTGACAGTGCCCTCGCAAGGTTTTGGGACCGAGGCGTACCAATAGGTACGTTCAGGGAGCAAAACCGAGAGCGTGCTGTCAAATCTAATCATACGCAGCCGCAGCAGGCGATTCATGATGATCCGGGTTAACAGACGTTGAGGCGGGAAGATAGGCCGGGTGCCTGGAAAAAGCAAACTCGAGAATACGTGCCGCGCGCAGGATTCTCCGGGGCAATTCCCTTGCGCCCCCCCCTTCTGCAGGCCGTGCGGTTACCCATCATCCATCAATGAGGTCCCATGGTGCCCACGTGGCACTGGACACACAGGGCGCGCGACTTCTCATGGGACAGCAGGTACTTCTCGGCCGCAGAATGGGGCGTATGGCAGCTGACGCAGGTCAACGGACCGCCGGTACGGGGATCCTGGTATTCCTCACCCACGGGATGGAGATGGACTTCGTGGCACTGCAGGCAGAGCTCCATGATGTCGAGGGTCAGCAAAAACGGCTTCTCACCGGCGTGAGGATCGTGGCAATTCGTACAGGCCTCCTCGACCGGCTCGTGCCGGAACTCGCCCTCGTAGCCCTGGCGATCGTGGCAACGCAGGCAGGTCTCCTTCTGTGACGAACGGTTGATCAGCCCCGCGAAACCTGCGTGGGGAGCATGACAGGATATGCAGGATTTCTCGTTCTTCAGGGCCGCGTGGAGCCCCTCGGACTCCAGGATTTCCGCGAACTCGTCGTGGCATTCCAGGCAGAGCTGAGGCACCGGCAGGGAAACACGAATACTACCCGGTACGTGGCAGGATGAACAATCGCCGTCGGCGAACGGATCGTGCCTGACGGTCCGCAGGAACTTGCCCCTGTCATCGGTCGACACATGGGGATCGTGGCATGTCACGCAGTCGGTCCCCTCCACCTCGAAGCCGCTGTGTGCGCTCATGATGTCCTCACCTGCCACTTCGTGACAGTCGGCGCACAGCAGGTGCACGCGCTTGTTGAGCAGAGCAGCCTCAGCCGAATCATGCCCGTTGTGGCAGGCCGTACAATCGCCCTCGGCCACAGGGTCGTGGCGGACCCCGGTTTCCAGGCGTTGTTTCAGCGCGTCATGGCAGCCCAGGCACAGGTTGTCGCCTGAATCCCTGAGCAGGGAGCGGAAATCGCCCGCGTGCGATTCGTGACAGTCCAGACATCCGCCCAGTTCCACCGGGCGGTGCTGTTTGACGCCGGATGTGGGATTAACGATGTCGTCATGGCACTCGGCGCACAGCTCCGGTACATCCGCACGCAGGAGCAGGTCCCCGCGGGCGGTGTGGGGGTCGTGACATACCGTACAGTCGCCCTCGGCAACCGGTGCGTGAATCTGTTTCTTGCCGGCGAACTCGTCGGGCTGGTCGTGACACTCGCCGCAGAGGCCGGCCGTCTCCTCGGCGAACTGCTCCAGGGTGAAGTCATCGTGACAGGAAGCGCAGTCCTTGTCCGCGAAGGGCGAGTGGATGACCCGGTTCAGCAGCATGGGATCGGTGGAACCGTGCGGGTTGTGACAGGTCGTGCACTGGGAGTCTTCGTCGGCCAGACCGCCGTGGCTGGTGGCGAACGCCTCGTCGACGACGGAATGGCATTCGGCACAGAGTCGGGCCACCGGGACCGCCAGGCCCATGGGCTGATCCGAGCCGTGAGGGTCATGACAGGTCAGGCAGGCGCCGCCTCGGGCGGGTTCATGCACCACCGCCAACTCGACGGCGGCCGCGACGTCCGGATGGCAACCAAGACAAAGCTCCGTTTCGGCCACGAGCAGCAGCGATGCCTCGGCGTCGTGCGGGTCGTGGCAGTCTGTGCAGGCGCCCCTGAGGATGGCCGTATGTACATGCGGGCGGGAAAGCTTCCCCTCCAGATCATCGTGGCATGTGGCACACAGGGTGTTGACCGGCTCGACCAGAAGGCCCGGCTGCTGGCTCGAGTAATGCGGCGCGTGGCAGTCGGCGCAATCCCCGTCGGCGAATGGAACGTGGCCCTCGCCCGACTTGAGACCTGCGGCCAGACCGGCGTGGCAACGCACACAATTTTCCGCCGGATCCGTTTTGACGAGCATGGCTCTGCGGTCCGACCCGTGGGGATTGTGGCACTCCCGGCAGGCTCCGGCCTGGAAAGGCGCGTGTTGCTGATGGTCTCCTGCGCCGGAGATGATTTCGTCGTGGCACTCGCCACACAACACCAACTGGTTGAAGATCAGGAGGCCGGGCTCAGTCGAAGCATGGGGCCGATGGCAGGCAGCGCAACCGTCGTCCAGGGCCTCATGGGGAACAACCGCCTGTCGGGCAGCTGTCAGAAGATCCTCGTGGCACCGGGCACAGAGGGCGTCTCCCTCGGCCGTGAGCATCAGATCGCGATCACCGCCATGCGGATCGTGACACGCCGCGCAGTCACCATCCACGACAGGCCCGTGCACCACGCCGATATTTTCCCCGCTGGCAGGATCGTCATGGCAGTCCAGACAAACATCGCGCTGAGCTCCTGTCAGCAGGAAGGGGAATCCCGAACGATGGGCGTCATGGCAGTCCAGGCACCCGTCGAGGGCCGGGTCGTGGGGATGAAGGAGCCCTGTTCTGTCTTCAATTTCCTCGTGGCATTCGAAACAGAGGGCGGGATCCGCGACGGCAGGTGCTTCAAGGGCTCTGCCCTCGTTCGCCTGGTGACAGGCGCTACAGTCACCTTCGGCAAAGGGCGGATGGGCATCACTCCGCAACATATTGTTTTTCGTGGCGAGGTGGGCATCGTGGCAAGCGGTGCAGGATTGGTCGTTCACTCCGGTTTGGAAGTGGCTGACCGGATCGATTCCTTCATGACACCCGAGGCAGACGTCGATCTGTCGGGAAACAAGAATAGCGGGCTGATCGCTGCCGTGGGCCTTGTGGCAAACGCTGCAGTCACCGTTCATGAACGGTTGGTGGCCAGCCGCCCCGTCGAGAGCTTCCTTGACCACCGGATGGCAGGGCAGGCAGGCGCCGCCCGGGGTGCTGCCCCGGATGAGCGCCGAGTTATCGGATGCATGAGGGTTGTGGCAGGCGTTGCAATAGCCCTGAGCGACGGGCTCGTGCGGGAAAGCCACCTCGGTGCTCGGCATCTGGTCGGCGTGACACTCGGCGCACAATTCCGGAGGGGCGCTCTTCAGGATCAGGTTCTGGGCAAACCCGTGCCGCTGGTGGCAATCAAGGCACTTGTCTTCGTTGAAAGGTTCATGTACCCGGGCCAACTCCTTGAGTTGCTTCATGTTCTTGTGGCAGTCGAGACACTCACGTCGTTTCTTGGCAGCCAGGCCTGGATCAGCGCAAGACATGGCCAGCAGTAGGACCATGGCTGAGAGCCAGAACGGATTGAAACGGACCAGCTTGCTGCGGCTCATTTCACTTCATCCTTCCGGGGAATCGGCTCGGTCAGCACGGAACCACGCCAGGGGAAGGAGATCATGTCCACGGCCAGCATGGACTCGCGCCGGAAATGCGGAGACCCTGTGCCGAAGAACGCCCAGACCCGATCCTCCTCGATGCCCTCGTTGTAGATCACGACCTCGCAGGCCGGATTGTGGGCTTCAGAACTGCGCTCGATGACTTCTCCGGTCTGGCTGATGCCGAAATCGGCAACGAACCGTGAAATTTCCAGACTGAATTCGGTATCACCGATCCAGTACTGTTCACCGGTCCCCCAGACGACTTCCAGAGTGTCCGCAAAGGACGCCGCCACCCGATGCCTGACGATCACGGTAATGGTCGTCGGCTCGTGCGGGGATTCCACTGCCGGAGCCTTCACGGTTTCGGCTAGACCCGGGACAGGCACAGTCAGCAGGAAAAGGACCCACAACCAGGATTTGACCTTCATCAGAATATCACCTTTCAGCGCAAGGTCTCCACGATCTCGCCGGCCACGCGGGAAGCAAGCCTCGTAAGGGATTTTTCAAAACCGATGCCCAAGATGAATTCACCATCCGTACCGGTGCGGGTCTGCTCCGCCACCCAGAGGATACGGCCATCGGCCACGTCTATGATCCGCGCGTGCATGGAGACCAGGGGAACAGGGCCTTCCTGCTCCTGGCGGTATTCAAACGCATAGACGGCGCCGACCAGAACACCGTCGACAGCCAGTTCCCGGCCCAGGACCATGAACTGCTCCGTGTTCATCCGGTCCGCATAGCGGATCCGATGGCGGCTGAGGACCGAGTTGACCGCGACCACGTCCACGACGGCGAACTCCGGTACGCCCAGCAACTCGACCGCCAGAGCGGAACTGAGCACGTCGGCGGCGCTTGGATCAGTAGTCAGGTTGGTCAGGGGCAACAGCGCCAAGCGATAAGGCCGGTCGCCCGGGAAATCATGTACCGCGTGGTGACGAACACCCGCCCCGCAGCCCGCCAGCAGGACCAGCGCGCCAAACAGCGGCAACAGGACCGGCAATGGCCAGCTCATGAATGGACGCCTTCGGGCCGCCATGTCAGGGCACCCCCGCGACGAACTCGTCCACGACCTTGGCGGCCAGTTCGGGCAGTGTGCGCGTCTGGCCGAAGCCGAAGAAGGGGAACCCGGGCCCCCCCTTGCGGGTCAGTGTCATCGCCCAGACCAGCCGACCGGTCTGGGCGTCGAGCATTCTCAGTTCCACCGAGATGAGAGGGTACTGGTTCTGGCCGATTCGGGTCATCTCGTAGGTCAGGATCGTACCCTCGAAGACAGCCTGCACCTCGGCCTTCGTACCCAATTCCTGAACCTGCTGGGGGGTCAGTCCGCGATGGGTGGAACTGGCTTGGTCGGCAATTTCCGCCAAAAGGTGCCGAAAGAGCCCGGGCTCGACGACCTCGTATTTTTCGGAAATCATCAGGGCCGTCACGAAAGCGTCAGTGACCTGGTCGCTGGCGGACCGATCAGCACTGGAGGCCCAGAAGGGTGTGACCGCAACCCGCTCGTAGAAGTCGAGGTCCGCCGCCGGTTCGATGAAAACGGGAGGCGAACTGCAACCGGCAACGGTGCAGAGCGCCGCAGTCCAGAGGACTAGTGCAGATTTCAATGACTTGGCCATATTTCCTTCCTCATATTGTGACTCCCGGCATCCATCAGAATGCGGTCTGAAAAGATGCTCCGAAGGAGTCGCTTTCTCTCTCACCATCCCGTTCGGAGGTCTGGTAGTTTGCCGTCAAGAAAGTCCTGTTGCTGAAACGATAATACAGCCGGGCATTGTAGCCCGAGGCGCGCTCACCCAGTTCGGAAACCGTGTGTTGGGTCCAGGTGCCGTCCAGATTGAAGGTAAATTTCGCTGTAAGACGGCCGGCCATGTTCAAGCCGAAGAAGGTCTGGCTCCTGTTTTCCTCTTCCTTCAATATCGACTTTCGCACGCTCCCGGACAAAGAGAATCCCCCCGAATTGGTGTAGTTGAGATTCGCGGAGTAGTTGTGGGAGTCAATCTCAAGGAACTCGAAGGCTCTGGAGGTCTGGGATCCCCGGTAATCGAGCCTGACCAGCAGTCGCCGGGTCAGCTGGGACTTCACCTCGGCGACCTTGTTCACGGCGTGACGGCTCAGGAATTCACTATCGCGGTGCTGTTGCCGGTTGTACGTCAGCGAAGCCCGGGCCGTTGTCCGACGGTAGAGTTGGAAATGCAGGGTGAGGTCGGTGGCATCGGCGGGAGTACCTGCGTTCTGTGTCTTGATAGTCACGTATTTCATGCCGGTCAGGCGGGCGCGCAATCCTCTGCGCAACCGTCCTGAATAGATCGCCTGCATCCGCAGGACGTCGTAGTAGGAATAGCCCGCCGGCCGGTTCAGATCCCTGATTTCACGCTGAAGGCTCAGATCCAGTTCCTCCGTCGGTATGAAAACGGCGCGTGTCGAGAAGGTCCGATTCACGTCAAGCAGGGACGGACGACCTCCACCCTCGTTGAGCATTTCCCGGAAAAACCCGGTAACACCGATCCGCAGCCGGGGGGTCAATCTCATGACCGCGCTGCCACGCAGATTGCGGGTGCGGCTGACGGTGTCCGGGGATGGATCTTGCGAAACCTCGGTCCGCTGGACGTCACCCCCGAGGCTGACGCGCAAGGCGGGCGTGACGGCCTTGTCCACCACTACCCTCAGGGTGGTCGTCCCGGCAGTCCGGTCACCAGCGGTGGCGGCTGTGCTGGTGTTGTCGTTCTGGCGATAGGAAGCCCCGAAGCGAAGCATCCCCACCCGATGATCCAACTCGGCCAACCGCATCCGGGCCACCGACGAAAAGGTGTTGAAATTGAACTGGGCCTGGTGTCGCTTGTCATCGCGATATTCCAGTCTCAGGCCGGGCAAACCATCATGTTGGAACCGCCAGGCGGCCTGTAGCCCCTCCAGTTTGGAGCCCGTCACCCGTCCCGCGGGCGTAGCGTACTGGGAAGGAGTGTAACGCAGGGTGAAGTCATAGGCCAGCCCGGTCAGCGTGGCGCGCAAGACCGGTCGATCGACAGCCTGAGGATAGGCGTAGTCGACGATGCGATCCCAGCGCAGATCGAGACGAAGCATATTGGAACCGAAGATGCGGTCCTGGCTCGAGACACGGTATTCCTGAAAAAGTTGGCTGGATACGTCTCCCCTGATGGTGGACTCGTGGTAGTTCAGACGGATGCGCCCGGAAGTCTGGGACGCTTCGGCTGCAAGGGGTAACCCGGCCAAAACACACCACAGGAAAAGGGAAAGCGGGAAAAAGCGGAGATTGAAAGACCCGAGCGACCGGTTGCGCCAAACACTGGTCATTTCCAGAATTCTTCCGGGCTCAAAGCGGATTTGGTGGTAATGTTGTGGATGTTGATGCTCGTAGGCGTGTCGTATAAGTCACCGTGAGTTTTGGCACAATTCTGGGCGGCGGACGTTTTATGGGCACCCTTGCTGGGGATGGTGTTCATGACGATCCCCATCACTACGCGCGAGCCCGGCACACCGTCGGACGGAATGTGACACCCGAAACACACGGCCCGGGAATCGAGGGCACTTCCCGTGGGGTCCAATATGCCGTCCCAACCCGGGCGGGCGTCGTTGAGCACGAAGGTATTGGGAGAAGCACCGCTGGCTCCCCGGGAGCCGTGGGGATTGTGACAAAGGTAGCAGGGCAGCTTGTCCCCGACCTGGACCGAGGCCGGCCAGGAAAGGGCGATCTCGGAATTGCGCCGGATCTGGTGACCGGCCGTCCCGGGATTCACGCTCTCGTCGAAATAGTCGGCGATCAGCCTGCCGGAACCGTTCATGCCGGCAGGCCCGTCGGGCCCGTGGCAATCGAAACACAGCTGCTGGTTCGGCGGAGTGCCGAAATCGGCGTGTCCGCCGATGTTTGTGTACATTGCGGTCAGCTGGTCGAACGGGTTGTCCGTGTCGTGGGGAGAATGGCAGTTCAGGCACATACCCGCGCCCTGGCTGTCCTGCTGGGGCATATCGCTGTCGATGTAGTGGGGTGAGAAATCGCGGCCCAGGTACTGACCACTGTTCTCGTAGACACTGGAACCCGGCCAACGTCCACGCATTTCCACGCCGTAGGTATAATCACCGCCGGCGTTGGCCTCGGGGTAACCGGGATATGGCGAGAATTCCGGCATGAACTCCGTATCGAGCAACGGGTAGTTGACAGCCGGTTCGTTGTGACATCCCCCAACACCCGAGGTATCGAAGCAGAGGCCATTTTCGTTGGCGCGGAACAGGACCGGTTCCACGCCGGTCACCGCACCGCTCTCCATGGCATGCGTATCGTGACATTGCACGCAGGAGCCGCGTGTGGACGGGACCGTAACCACCCTATTGACTCCATACTGCGGATCGTCATGTGTACCGGGGATCTGGGCGGGAATCCGGTCCGGCGTTACCGCGACCAGGAGCAGGCCTGTGATGAATCCTGCCCGAAACAGTCGTAAGCGAATGAGCATGATCTTTCTCCGGAAACAAATTTTTGTCGATGCCCTGTACGCAGGGGGCGCGATATGCATCATGACTTTATCACAGTCCCGGAGGATTGTTAAATACCAAACAATAAGGATGGCGATCGCCTAGCTTTGGGCCTGACCCGCCAAGAATCAGGGATGGGGGAACACCCCCATCCCATTCAAGCGCAACTGCTGAAAAGCGTTATCGCCAAATAATTACTGCACGTGGCACTGGCCGCAGAGGTCCTGGACCCCGGCGCCGCCATCGCCCTCTTCGTCAACCGCCGCCCCGCCACCTTCCATGAAGATGAGACCGAAGGGGTTCTGGTTGCCGTGGCCCTTGTGGCAGCTGAAGCAGGACGGCGTCAGATCCGTACCGTCGATCTGGACCAGCACTTGGTTGGCGTGGCTGCCGTAGACCCCTGCATTCGAATGTCCACCGCCAATGGCGCCGATGAGAACCTCAGCCGCCGGGTGGCGAATGAAGTCACCTGCGGCCACAGTACCACCGATCTCGGCCGAGCCGACTGCACCATGGAAATCGGTGTGGCAGGCTTTGCAATAATCGGCATAGGCGGACGTCAAAGGAGAGGCGGTGGTCTTGTTGAACGTCAAGTTGCTCCACACGTAGTCGCGGACGACCGCCTGGGTGACGTCGAAGGCAGGGTCGACGGCGCCGGTGTTGTAGGTCATGTAAAACAAATTGCTGGAGACATCGACCGCGACGAGATTACGCCACGGGTTACCGACGCCGTCCGCGTAGCCGTGCGCATTATGGCAGTCTGTGCAATTCAGGCCCGCCGTGTTTTCGAAGGTACCGCCCGGCGCCTGGTCGATCGAACCCAGGGAATGACCATTGTCCTGGTGGTACAATCCAGCCACGGTGCCCGCGTTGTTCAACCCGCCGGCAGCACGCACGACGCCGTCGGAAGGAATTTCGAAGACATCGGTGATTGAGGGGCTGCCATCGTGGCAGGACAGACAGAGATCGTTGGCTGTTTCCTTCAGCAGGCGCACGTGGGGAGTAAGAACAGCTGGTGTAAAAGCTTGATTGGCCACGTAGCTGTGGGATTGGCTGGCGTGCATTATGTGGCACTGCGAGCAGATCAGGGATGATCCGGAGTGAAAGTCGCCGGCAATGGCCACGCCGGCAAAAGCGATCACAAGTACCAGGACTGTAAGGATGAGTAGCTTTTTCACTGAATAACCTCCGCATGGGTTGCTGGTATACGACTAACGCTTGGTTCAAATCTATCAGGCACCGGCTTTCCCGGCCGGACCACCCCCTTCCGGCAGGACAAAAGCCTGGAGCCGCCGTCCGACCTTTTCCAGCACCATGACCCGATCCGTCCGGTCAGTTGCGACGGCGCAGGGATATTTCATGGAGCCGGGGCCGAACCCGCTGCCACCTATGAAGCCGAGGAAGTGACCCTCGGCGTCGAAATGATTGACGATTTGTCGAATCTGGTCGACCACCCACATATGCCCCTCCGAAGTCACGGCGATGGACGCCGGCAGGGAGAAGTTGCCCCACCCGGCGTCGTGGATGCCGAAGGCCAATTCCCGCCGGCCCTGGCGATCGAATACCTGCACACAGGCCGCGGCGGACAGGTCGGACACGTAGATCCGTTGCGCATCGACGGCAAGACCCGTGACCTGCACCAGATCGTCGGTCTGCCCGAGAGGAACCCTGGCCACAACTTCGCCGCTGGGCATCATCTCGATGAGGCTGTGGCCCCCGGATGAATGGCCGACTGCGTAAATGTGGCCTTCCGGTCCCGCCGCCAGGCAGGCAGACAGTGTCACCTCATCCTCCCCGGGAAGCAGTTCGTCCGGAGTCAGGCGGTTGAGAGGCTGTCCACGGAAATCCAGGATGGAAAGATCCGGACTCAGCACATCAACCAAGAAAATGTTGCCGGCAGGAGTCACCGCCACGGCGCATGGCTCACCCTGCAGACGTTCGCCGTCGCGCTCGATCCAATGGATGAATTCGTACTTGGGCCACCCCTCGCCGTCGAAAATAATCACCCGGCTGCTGCCGGGATCAGCGACCAGGATCTCGTCCTGGCCGTGGTCGCAAAACAGCCCCCGCGGCGCCTTGAACGGTCGGGCAGCGTCGATGCCGTACACCGTAAACGGGATGCGGATCGGAGCCTCACCCGCAGCGGCGGCCGACAGCAGCAAAGCCAGTAGCAAGGCTAGTGCCAACGGAACCATCAATATCCGGCTGAAGGTACGGTGGGGATTCATCGCTTCAGCAACCCTTCGATCAGGCGCCACTGGTCGCGCCCATTGTTATTTCATTATTCGATGCGGTTATTTAATTGTCATGGTAATCCTATCGGTCCAGTTCGTCTTGGATCAACGAAATATTTTTCCAGCACCTCCCCGTATAACTCCCTTGGATTAAAAGACTGTCCTGCCGCGCCTCCTCCCTGGCCAGACAGTGTGGTCACGGGGCACATGACAAAAACATGACAATTCACGGTTATTCAATCAGTTACCTATGAGTGGAAAAAAAATTTCTGATGTTGTTTGTTTCTACACAATTATAATCCCATCAAAATACTGTCCTTTCTCGTAAAATCGGACAGAAATATATATTTTTAAAAAAACTGTTAAAAAAAAAGAGATTACCCTCCCGGAAGGTGGGATTTGTAATCTCAACATTGATAACCCGGATCATTCTCGGAAGATCTTGGCCCACACGGTGCCGGATGATCAACGCCGCTGAGGTGGACAACCCGACCCCGACGCCCCGGCCATGCTTGAAAACGGCCGGCACCATTTCGACAAGATATCTGCCACAGACAAATCAGATGGCGCCGTGCTTCCGGCCCACCGTCGCGAAGGCTTCCAGACACCTGTCCACGTGGGCGTCGCTGTGGGCCGCCGAGGTCTGCAGGCGGATCCGCGCCTGTCCCCGCGGCACGACCGGAAAGCTGAACCCGATGCAGTAGATGCCTTCGTCCAGCAGATCGGCCGCCATGCCCTGGGCCACGATGGCGTCATTGTCATGGTTGCGGAAATGCACCGGGATGATGGGGTGATCGCCTTCATCCACGTCGAAGCCGAGATCGCGCAGTCCGCCCCGCAACCGCAGCTGATTTCTGGCCAGGGTCTTCAACGGGCCGGGATCCTCGCGCAGGATCTTCAATACCTCGAGAGTCGCCCCGCAGATCATCATGGGCAGCGAGTTGCTGAACAGGTAGGGCCGACTCTTCTGCCGCAGCCATTGGATGATCTCCCGGCGGCCGCTCGTGCAGCCACCCAGCGCGCCGCCCAGGGCCTTGCCGAGGGTGGTGGTGATCATGTCCACCCGATCCATAACGCCGAACTTCTCGTGCGTACCCCGGCCGGTAGGACCGGTGAAGCCCGTGGCGTGGCTGTCGTCGACCAGGACCATGGCCTCGTACTTCTCGGCCAAGTCGCAGATTTCCGGCAGCGGCGCCAGATGGCCGTCCATGGAGAAAACTCCGTCGGTGACGACCAGGCGGAATTCGGCGCCCTGGGCATCCTTCAGCTGGGTCTCGAGGTCGTCCATGTCCGCGTGGTTATAGATGAACCGCCGGGCCTTGGCCAACCGCACGCCGTCGATGATCGAGGCGTGGTTGAGCTGGTCCGTGATGATGGCGCTGTCCTTGTCCAGCAGGGGTTCGAACACCCCGCCGTTGGCGTCGAAACAGGCTGCGTAGAGGATGGTGTCCTCGGTGCCGAGGAAATCGCTCAGTTCACGCTCCAGTTGCTTGTGCAGGGTTGTCGTTCCGCAGATGAACCGCACCGAACTGAGGCCGTAACCCCACTGGGTCAGGGTGCGGCGGGCCGCCTCCACGACCCGCTGATCCGCGGCCAGGCCCAGGTAGTTGTTGGCGCAGAAATTCAGGACGGTCTTTCCGCCCACCTTGATTTCCGCTCCCTGCGGTCCCTCGAGGATTC